>DAOOKJ010000001.1:0-20026 GCA_035385585.1 Minisyncoccota bacterium
TAAGGGGGCTTCTATTTCTAAAAGGGTATCATCAATTGTTAAAAAAGAAATTTTAGTGGCGTGAAGAAATTGACGGTTTAAAGTAAAAGGCAATTTTCTTTTTTTAGGTCCGTATTCTTTATCGCCAACAATAGGATATCCAAGACTGGCCAAATGAACTCTTATCTGATGAGTGCGGCCAGTTTTTGGAATAACTTTTAAAAAAGTAAAGTTTTTAAATCTTTCAATAACTTGATAATAGGTTAGGGTTGGTTTTGCCTTCTTTTGTGTTACCTCTTGGGAGATTTTTCTTCTCAATGGTGATTTTTTTGAATAAGTTAAAGGAAAATCAATCTCTCCAGAATCTTTTTTAATATTTCCCCAAACTAAAGTTAGATACTCTTTCTTTACCAATCTTTTTTGAAATTGTTCTTTTAAATGAAAAAATGACTGGTTATTTTTCGCAATTACTAAAATACCTGAGGTTTCCTTATCTAAACGATGAACTATTCCTGGCCTTAAAGGATCTTCGCCCACTCCTAACAAAGATGGCCATTTGAAAATCAGCCAACTGGAAATAGTCGGTAGATTTAGATTTTTAAAATTTGGGTGCACAATTACTCCTGCGGGTTTGTTGATTATTAAATAGTTTTTATCTTCGTAAAGAATTTGCGGCTCGGTTTCCAGAGTAAGAGGAATTAACTCTCTTTTTTCTTCTTTAAAGTCAATAAAAATTTTCTCCCCGCCTTTCAAAAGAAAACTGGGTTTGACTTTTCTCTCACTGACCAAAATCTTGCCTTGTTTTAAAAGAGAGACTATTTTGCTTCGAGAGATATTAAAAAATTTGTTTTTTAAATATAAGTCAATCCTTTGAGGAGAAAGAGATTTTTCAACTTCGAGGGTTTTCTTCATTGAATTTTAATTAATTAACGACATCGCAAGTAGCAAACGACTTCAGATGTCAAACAAATGCGATGTCAAACAAAACGCTGATAGATTTCTTCAAGTTTTTTAAAAGTGTTGGAAATATCGTGAGGTTTGATTAATTCCAAAGATTTTTGAGACATTCTTTTTCTTAACTTTTCATTACCTAAAATTGCCAAAATTTTTTCAGCAAATTCTTTTTCAGAAAAAGGATTAACTAAAAAACCATTCTCATTATCTTTTATTAACTCTTTTAAAGCCCCACCATTGGCAGCAATAACCGGAAGTCCAGAAGCCATTGCTTCCATTGTTACCAGAGACTGACCTTCAATATAAGAAGGAATAGCAAAAAGCGAGGAGAGTCGATAGAATTGGGACAAATTTATGTCAGAAGGTAAAAGAGGGCCTATGAACCTAACATTTTCTTTTAATCCCATTCGCCGAACTTGTTTTTTTAAATCTTCCTTAATATCTCCATCCCCTAAAAACAGAAAATTTACCTCTCTTTCTTTTAAAACTAGAGGAATTGCCTGAATTAAAGCTTCTAAATTCTTATCTTTATCAATTCTGCCAGAATATAAAACTATTGGCTTTGAAAGAAAATCTTCTAAGTAATATTCTTTTACAAAATCCGAAGAAACTCTGCCTTGTTTAAAAATTTTTAAATCAATGCCATTAGAAACTACTTCAACAGGAATTTTTACTCCCCAATTTAAAACTTCATTTTTAATAAAATTAGAAGGGGTGATAATCAATTTACAATGTTTGTTATAAAAATGAGCCAAAGTTTCTGCCAGAATTTTCTCAGTCCATTGAGAAATAATTTTTGGCAGACCTAAGTAAGATAAAGGGAAAGCCAAAGAAGAGTGTTGAGTAGCAATAACTGGAATTTTTCTTTTTAAGGCCTCTTTTGAAAGGGCTTCGGAAATAAAAACCGGATCCTGAAGATGAATAATATCAGGCTTAAATTTTTTAAAAAGTTTAAAAGTCGCGATTTTCGGAAAAGGGCTGATTCTAATTTTTTTTCTTAAAACATTAGGAAAGGACCTTAATCTTACAATTGTGTATCCTTTTGGACTTTGTTCAATTAAAAAATCGCCTTGCGGAGAAGCAGTGATAATAAAGGTTTCATTTCCTTTTTCTGCAAAAAAAGACGCTAATCTTTCAGTGGTAATAGTAACTCCAGAAATATGAGGATAAAATGCTTCCAGAGAGTAAAAAATTCTCATAATAAAAGGTGGGCGATGCAGGACTTGAACCTGCGACCTCGTCGATGTCAACGACGCACTCTAACCTCTGAGCTAATCGCCCTTCAATCGGTTTAATTGTTTCGTTCTTATTTTATCAAAATTATTCTTTTATTACAATAAAAAAACAACATTGAATGTTAAACATCCAATGTTGTTAATAAAACCAGCAAATCGTTTTAGAAAGTAATTTCTAAACCACTTTTGTTGTCATTATTCAAATAAAAGGTAATAACCCAAGTGCTACTACCCTTTTGAACAGTAATTACTTTGTCAGTCGTATCTATGGCCTTGGCTCCAATCTCTTCCAATCCTTCCATAATAGCGTCTCTTTCTGTCTCGGTGAGTTTGCGATTAAAAACATAAGATAACATCGGGCCAAACTCTTCTGTCATTTTTACTCCGCTAACAGTGTTTCCATTCTCGTCAACGGTATCAAAAACACTCTTTAAAATTGGCCTCAAGGCAGCATCTACATCTTTTGCTTTTTGAGATTTTATCTCTACGTCTTTTGCCTTTTCGAAAGCAATTTCAATAGGAGTTTTTTCTTTCACCATAGATTCTGTAGTGGGAGTCTCTTCTAAAACTGTTGTCGTTGTTTCTGGAAGAGGTGTTTCTTTTTTAACACCTTTTCCGCTCAATAGCAAAACGCCTCCGATTATAAGAACCAACACGACTGCCAAAATTAAAATGAGAGTTTTGTTTTTCATAAATTTTGACAGCTAACTTTATTTTTATTTTTTTTCGACCTTTAATTAATTACTTCTCGCCTTTTAAAAATGACGAGATTCGCGAATAAATTTATTTCTTATTTTATCTCTTTTTTAAAAAAAATCAAATTGAATAAAGATTTAGATTTTTGAATTGTTTTGGTGGGCATGGCAGGACTCGAACCTGCGACTTCTACTTTATAAGAGTAGCGTTCTACCGCTGAACTACATGCCCGAAAAATAACTCAAAAGTTTTATTTAATTAACGACTGGCAATCTTATTCTTTTACTAATTCTTCAATTTCTTCTTTTTCCAGAGTTTCTTTTTCAATTAATTGTTGGGCGATTTTGTCTAGTTTATGAACATTATTTTTTAAAATTTTTTTTGTCTCATTGTAACAATCTTTTATTATTTCCATTACTTCTTTGTCTATTTTTTGAGCTGTCTCCTCCGAATAATCTCTTTCTGAGGTTAATTCTCTTCCTAAAAATATCCATTCATCGGTTTTACCAAAAGCAACTGGCCCCAAATCTTTACTCATTCCATATTTTGTCACTAAAGCGCGGGCAATATCTGAGGCCTCGCGTAAGTCATTTGCCGCGCCAGTGGAAATTTCTTTATATTTTATTTCTTCTGCTACATAACCGCCTAAAAGTACTTTAATATCTGCTAAAAACTCACTTCGGGTTTTTAGATACTTTTCTTCCTTTGGCATTCTCATGGTGTATCCTCCGGCCCGACCGCGGCTAATAATTGAAACTTTTCTCACTTCAACTCCACCTTCTGGCGTCAGAAATGAAACCAAAGCATGACCACCTTCGTGATAAGCAGTAATTTCTTTTTCTTTAGAAGATAAAACCCGGCTTTTTCTCTCTGGTCCTAAAATAACTTTTTCAATTGCTTCTAAAAATTCGGTTTGATTAATTAATTTTTTGTTTCTTCTGGCAGCAAGAATCGCAGCTTCGTTTGTTAAATTCGCCAAATCAGCGCCAGAAAAACCGGGAGTTCTTTCGGCAATTTCTCTTAAATTCACGTCTGGAGCCAATTTCTTTCCTTTGCTGTGAATTTTTAAAATTTCTTCTCTTTCTTTTATATCTGGCAAATCTAAAACTATTCTTCGATCAAAGCGGCCAGGCCGAAGCAAAGCTGGGTCCAAAATATCTGGGCGGTTTGTCGCCGAGATAATGATGACTCTGGTGTCTCTTTCAAAACCATCCATTTCAACTAAAATCTGGTTTAAAGTTTGTTCTCTTTCATCATGACCGCCACCAATTCCAGACCCTCTTTCTCTGCCAATGGCATCAATTTCATCTATAAAAAGAATTGAGGGAGCGGCTTTTTTTGCGGTATTAAATGCATCACGAACCCTGCCAGCACCAACTCCAACAAAAAGTTCAACAAATTCTGAACCAGAAATATGAAAGAAAGGAACATTTGCTTCGCCAGCCACTGCTCTGGCTAAAAGAGTCTTTCCTACACCAGTTGGCCCAACCAAAAGCACTCCTCTGGGAATTCTCGCCCCTAAAACCTCAAATTTTTTTGGATCTTTAAAAAAATCAACCACTTCTTTAAGTTCTTCTTTTGCTTCTTTTAAACCAGCAACATCTTTAAAAGTAATCCGATCTTTGGTAGGAGAAAAAAGACGAATATTTGAACGGGAAAAAGAAAAAATTTGAGCCGCTCCTTGATTAGCCTTCTTAAAGGTAAGAGAAAAAAGATAAACAAAAAAAAGAATCGGAATAATTATTGGCAAAAGGATTGCCAACCAATAAACAAACCCGCTTTCTTCTTTCACTTCTATTTTTAAATTTTGGATTGCTTCAAGAGGAATTTCGAAATCTTTTAGAATTTCAGGGAAAGAGACATTCGTTTCTTTATTGGCTATAACAACTGACCCATCAACTAAAGTGACCTCGATTTGAGAAGGTTTAACGATAATTTTTTCCGCTTCTCGGCTTTTAATTTTTTCCAAGGCAGTGGTTAAATCAACTTTTTCTCTTGAAACTTTATTTAGGGAAGTACTGCCAAAACCGGAAATCAGCCAAGAAAACATCAAAAAAAATAAAATAATTATAGCGAGAGACTGAAATAATTTTTTCATAGTCTAAAGTCTTTTTTATTCTAAATCAAATTAGGAAAAAAATCAAATTAAAAGCGCAGGAGAGACTGCGCTTTTAAAAACAACTTTATAAATTTTAAGGATAAATTGGTTCTAAAGGTCTCTGGAGTCTTTCCAGGGCACTATTAACTGATTCTAAAGAAGAGCTAATAATTAAATACTTATCGAAAAAAGCATAAGTCAAATCGACTTCTTCGCCCTTGTAGTCAAAGGTTCTAATTTCTGCTCCTAAATTACTGATATCTTTAAAGGCTTTATCTGCCTGAGCAGGAACTCTAATCAGATAGAAGTTAGCTAAATCTTTCAAAATTTGAAGTTTCTTTTCCCAATTCAAAAATATTGGTTTAACCATTTCTTTGTTTTCTGCTCCAATTTCAACAATCAATCCTAAAGATGGATTAACCTCTCCATAATAAGCATAAACTAAAAACTTTTTTTCTCCTAAAACATAAGGCTTTAAACTCTCTGGCAATTTTGGAATAAGAGAAAGAATAATTTCTTCGTCATTTAAAACATCGTTATGCACCTTTGGTATCAAAATTTTAAAAGTGCCGGCTGGAAACATTGAGTCTTTCGCTTCTTTTTGAAGGGCCGAAAGAGTTGGACTGCCTTTGACTTCTACATTAACCACTGCTTTTTGATAAGGGCTGCCCAACCAAACATAGGGAGAAGGCGGCAAAGTAGTAGTGGTAGTAGTAAGAAAGGTAGTAGTAGTAGAAGGAACGATTTCAATCTCTTCTTTCGGTTTTAAAATTTTCTGCCCAAGGAAAAAATAACCTAAAACCAAACCGGCGATTATTAAAATTCCAATAATGATAAATGGTAAAAATTTCTTTTTTGGAGTAGGTTGGACAGGAAGATTAGAAAATTCTGAGGCAGGAATTTGTGGAGGAATATTTGAATCAGGAATTTGAGGAGAAATAAAGACAGGCGGTGCTTGAGGGGGTTGATTAAAACCAGTTGGGGGAGCAAAAGAAACATCCTCCATTGGTTTAGGGGGAGAAGGTGGCTGAGCTGGAAATGGTGGAATTTGAGAAGGGGATGGTTGGGGGAAAACTCCACCTTCGCTCTGGACTTTCTCTAAATCCGATTCCGAGGTTCGGATAAAAATATTTGAAGGCGGCGGGGCAAAAGGTTCTTCTTTCGGCTGAGACGAGGGTTGGTTCTGAAAATGAGAACCTTGATTAAAATTTTGATTTGGCTCTAAATTTTCTTCATTCATATTAAAAATTTATTAATTTGAATTTATTATCATTATATCATAATTTTTTTGTCAAGAGAAATCTAATTTCTTCTTAAAAATGGTTTTTTTGTTTTTTTCTTAAAATATTGAGATTGATTTTTTTCTGAGGAATTTACGTCTTTTAAAGAAAGGGAGATTTTTCCATTTTGTTCTACTCTCTTTATCTTTAATTTTAGTTCTTCGCCAGATTTCACAATATCCTCTACCCGATTTACTCTAAATGGCGCTAACTCCGATATATGGAGCAATCCTTCTTTATGGTGGCCTAAATCAATAATTGCTCCAAATTCTTTAATTTGAGAAACTTTACCCTTAATGATTTCTCCCTCAGAAAACTCTTTAGTAATATCTTTTATTTCTTGTAAAGCCAAATTAGCTTTTTCTTTATCAGGAGCAGTAACAAAAACTGTTCCATCTTCTTTAATGTCAATTTGGACGCCTAAATTCTGAATTATTGCATTTATAACTTTTCCTCCAGGACCAATTAAGTCTCCAATTTTTTCCGGCTTAATCTTAATTACAAAAACTCTGGGAGCGTAAGGGGATAATTCTTCTCTGGGCGAACTAATTATTGAGTTCATCTTTTCTAAAATATATTCTCTAGCCTCTTTTGCTTTCTCTAATGCTTCACTTAAAATTTCTGGTGAAACTCCTTTAATTTTCATATCCATTTGCATAGCGGTTATTCCTAAATTGGTGCCAGCAACTTTAAAATCCATATCACCAAAATGGTCTTCTGGTCCTTGAATATCAGTCAAAATTTTATAATCATTACCTTTTTCATCTATTATTAAACCCATGGCAATTCCTGCTATATGACGAGAAATCGGTACGCCGGCAGCCATTAGAGCCAAAGAAGAAGCACAAACCGAAGCCATTGAAGTTGAACCATTAGAAGATAAAATCTCTGAAACAACCCGAATAGTATAAGGAAAATCATCAGAACTAGGAATAACAGCGCTAAGAGCCCTTTCTGCCAAAGCGCCATGACCAATTTCGCGTCTCCCCGGTCCTCTTAAAGGAGAAACTTCTCCTGAAGAATAGCCGGGAAAATTATAATGATGCATAAATCTTTTTTCCCCGGTAATTTCCATTCCTTGAACAAGTAACGCATCTGAGGGCGCGCCTAAAGTTACAACTGATAAAGCATGAGTTAATCCTCTCATAAAAATTGCCGAACCATGAAGTCTTTCAAAAACATCAATTTTCATTTCCAGGGGTCGAATTTCGTCTAACTTTCTTCCATCTGGCCTTAGTTCCTTTTCTAAAATATTTTTATGGAGAACTTGATTCAACTCGTTCGAAAAAATAAAAGCAACTTGCTTTAATAAATCATTCGGATATTCTTTTTCCTTTAAATAAATATTTAATTCATCTTTTACTGCCTCTAATTCTTCTAATCTTTCTTTTTTCGAAGTAGGATTTAAAACTCTTTCTATTTTTTCTTTCAAAAAATTATGGATTTCTTCTTGAAAATCTTTATCTATTTCTTGAAAAACAATTTTTTGTTTCTCTTTGCCAATTTCTTTTATTATCTTTTCCTGCTGGTCATTTAAAGCGGTAATTTCTTTTTGAGCAAGAAAAAGCGCTTCTTTAACAATCTCTTCTTTCGTTTCTTTTGCTCCACCTTCTATCATATTAATTTGATTTTTCGGACCAGAAACTACAATCTCCATTTCCAAAGATTCTCTTTCTTCATAAGAGGGATTGAAAACAGAACCTTTATCTTTTGACCAGCCAATCCTTAAAGCAGAAACCGGACCATTAAAAGGAATATCTGAAACTGACAAAGCCAAAGAAGCGGCGATAATTGATAAAACATCAGGATCGTTTCTTTCGTCAATTGAAAGGCAAGTAACAACTACCTGGACATCGCGGCGCATAGTTTCTGGAAAAAGCGGTCGAATAGTTCTATCTATTAATCTACTTGTTAAAACCGCCACTTCTGTCGGTCTTGATTCTCTTCTCACAAAACGACTGCCATAAATTTTTCCGGCAGCATAATATTTTTCTTCGTAATCGACTAATAAAGGAAAAAAATCTATCTCAGGCCTATCATTTTTTCCCATTACTGCATTTGCTAAAACACAAGTCCCTCCCATTTTAACTAAAACCGAGCCATTTGCTTGCTCGGCTAAATTAGAAAACTCAACCTCTATAATTTTGTCTTTTAATTTTAATTGATATTTTTTAATCTCCATTTTTATCTTCTTTTTATTCTAATAATCGCCGGAATTTTTGGTCTAAATCCTTCTTCGACTTTTAAGAGAAAATAATCAGGCCTTTCATCCAAATCAATAAATTCATCTGCTATTTCTTTCAAACGAGTAGAAGTAGTCCTGCCAAAAGCAATTACTTCTACATATTTTCCTTCGGTTTTTAAATGTTCAATTAAAGGAATAAAATCACCATCTCCAGAAATTAAAATTACCACATCTAAATTATGACCAATTCTAATCGCATCCATTGCCAAACCGACATCCCAGTCGCCTTTTTTTGAACCATCAGGATAAACCTGCAATTCTTTTCTTTTAACCTCAATCCCTATTTTTTCTAGGGCTTCAAAAAAAGATTCTTCTGACAATTCAGCTGATTGCGCCGCATAAGCAATTGCCCTAATTAATTGCCTGTCTGAAACCGCTTCCAACAAAAGATTTTTAAAATTCACTCTTTTATTGTAAAGATTTTTTGCCGAGTGATATAAGTTTTGAACATCAATAAAAACTCCTACTCGCTGATTTTTATGTTTTATTGCCATAGAATTAACTAACAACTTGCAGCTATAAACCTAATTTTTTCACTATTTTGTTATAACGGCGCACTGATTCTTTTTTCAAAGAGTTTAAAAGTTTTCTTCTTTTAGAAACCATCGATAAAAGTCCGCGTCGGGAATGAAAATCTTTTGGATGCTTTTTTAAATGTTTAGCCAAAAGTTCGATTTCTCTTGTCAATAAAGAAATTTGAACCTCTGGTGAACCAGTATCTTTATCGTGAATAGCTGCTTCTCTAATAATCTTACTTTTTTCTTTTGATTTAAGCATAAATTTCCTAGATTTTTGTTTTTCCTTCTCTCTTAATTTTTAGTTTACCATAACTACCATTAAAAAGCAAATAAAAAAGCCCCCTAATTTTGATTTTATTTGGGGGCTCAAATTTTGTTCCTCATTTTATCCTCCTTTTAGAAGTTTTTTTCTTTCGTTTTTTACTGTCTCCTTTTCTTTTTCGAAATTTAAGATAATAGGCTCAAGAGTTTTTCTGACTTTTATTTCTTGAAGGATAACACTATCACCATCTTCTTGAGATCTCTTTTCAATTTTTCTCTTTATCTCTTGCAATTTTCTATTAAAATCAGATAATCTTTTATCAGAAGCCGCTCTACACGAATTAATTAATTGGACAATTTCTTGAGGGCTTACGCTGTCTAATTTAATTTTTCCTTCTTTGATCAGTTCTTCGACAAGGGGAAGTAAATTTTCGATTTCCGCTGGTCCAAGAAGTTTATTCTTTGGACAATTTTCACAGAGGAAATCTCCGTCCGGGAAAACGAACCTCCACCCAAAACAAACTGGATTCTGATATTCTGCTTTCTCAAGGAATTTCCTGCGTGTTTTTTCTAAGGGCAATTGATTAGTATTTTCTAGTTTTTCCTCAAGGGGCACTTGGAGAGGAGTTTTAAATCTTCGAGAGTTTCTTGAGCGGGCATCAGCCGCTCTCTTAAAAAGAGGAACTTTCATTTTTTCTTTTCACCTCCTTTTTCAAAGTACTCTTCTGAAGCCTGTTTTTGCAGATTTCAGAAAGCAAGGATAATTATACAGGTTTAAAATAAAAAAGCAAGGAAAAGGGCGAAGCCCCTCACTTGGAAAAGATTGGTTTCACCAAAAAACTATTTAAAAATAAGAGACAAAATTTGCTCTAAAATTCCAAGATAATTTTACCTTCCTTAATTTATAAATAAATTTTATCTTTTCCAAGTGAGGGGCGGAGGGTGTGGGATTCGAACCCACGGACCGCTTTGAAGGCGGTCACGGTTTAGCAAACCGTCGCTTTAACCACTCAGCCAACCCTCCTTTTTAAACATTTTATCTTTTTATTGTAAAAAAAGCAAATTTTTGAAAAAAAGTTATCCACATTTTTCTCTTGACAAAAATTACTAACCTGATAGAATAGGGGTTGAAACTCCCAAATAGGGAGTTTTTATATTGGATATGCATAAAAAATATATAAATCAAGCACCTTTTTGGCTTTTAGCCTTAAATAAGGGCCTAAAACTCAATCTTTTACTCTTTGTCCTGGCTTTTAGTTTCGTTAGCCGCTGGTCAGGGATTTTAGTCGAAGGTTCGCCAACAGTTTTTATTGATGAAAACTTACCATTTGAGTCTTCTAACAACGAGAAAGGAGAGTTGAACCTCTTTCTTACTTCTTTTTTGGCTTCAAATGGCCCCCTTATTTCTCCTAAAAAAATAGAAATTACTGTTACTGGCTATTCTTCAAGACCAGAAGAAACAGATGATACCCCTTTTATTACTGCTTCGGGAAAAGTAGTAGAAGATGGAGTGGCAGCGGCGAATTTTTTGGCTTTTGGCACCAAAGTTCGCTTTCCTGAACTTTTTGGCGACAAAATCTTTGTGATTTATGACCGTATGCACGAAAGATTTAGCGAAGACAGGGTTGATATTTGGTTTATGTCAACTGAAGAGGCAAAAAATTTTGGGGTTAAAAAGACAATAATGGAAATAATCGAGGAGAAAGAGGAGACAACGACTGCAGTTAATTTTAATAAATGACATAATAATTGAAACTTTAAACAAAAGCCCTACTTTCTGAAAAAAGGAGGGCTTTTAAAATAGTGCCCAGGGTGGGACTCGAACCCACAAGCCTCATCGGCATTTGATCTTAAGTCAAACGTGTTTGCCAATTTCACCACCTGGGCAAAAGTTTGCCGAGGCCATGGTGGGAATTGCACCCACGAATAACGGTTTTGCAGACCGCAGCGTTAGCTACTTCGCCACATGGCCTTTTTAAAATTTTATTAAATTTTACGGAAAAATTCAAGAAAATCTCCAACTTTTATCTCTTCTTTTAATTCAACTAAAAGACCGCATTCTTCATTTGTTAAAACTTCATTAACATCAACTTTATTTTTCTGCAAATTCAAAAGTTTGCCTTCATTAATTTTTTCTTCGTTTCTTAACAAACGAACTCTTGCCTTATTTAACGCTTTTCCTTCAATTACTTTGCCGCCAATCAACTGATTTCCTTTAACAGAATTAAAGACTTTTAAAACCTCTAATTTTCCAAAAATTTCTTCAGTTGGCTTTTCAAGAAAATTCTTTTCAACCGCTTCTTCAACCTGTTTTTCTAAATCATAAATAATTTCACCTTCTAAAAGAATCAAATTAGGGTTATTTATTAAAAAATTTGTTATTTCTGGCTTTCTTTTTACTCGAAAACCAATAATGAGAGTTCCGTTAGGGTTGGCTAACTTTAAATCTCCTTCAGAAACATCTCCGGTCTCATTTAAAATCAAAACAAAAGCCCAATTTTTATTTAAACCTAATCTGTCTATTAGTTCCTCAATCGCTTCGCCTGAACTAATAACATCGCTTTTAATGATTAAAGGAATTCTTATTGGCGATTCGCTTTGGCCCAAAATCTTTGTCCTAATGAAATTTTTATTTTTATCTTCTAAAATATCTTCTTTTTCCCCACTAATAAAAATTGAGCCGACCGGCGGCACTTCTTCAAAACCAATAATTCTCACTGGTGAAGAAAAAGTTGCTTCTTTAATTGGTTCTCCAAAAAAATTCTCTATTATTTTCGCCTTTCCTTTTACTCCACCAGCAAAAATATGATTTTTTACTTTCAAAGTGCCATTAGTAATTATTATAGTTGCAACTGGCCCTCTCTTTGAGTCAAGAAAGGACTCAATTACTACTCCTTCGGCTGGTAAATTTTTATCTCCTTTTAGATTCTCCAATTCTGCCATTAGTAAAATCAATTCTAATAATTCATCTATTCCTTGACCGGTTTTTGAAGAAACTTCTACCCAAGAAATATCTCCGCCCCAGTTTTCAAGATAAACGCCGGCCTCCAGCAGTTCTTTTTTTACTTTTTCTGGTTGGGCTTCTTCTTTATCTATTTTTGTCAAAGCCACTAAAAAGGGAATTTGGGCTTCTTTGATATGAACTAATGATTCTTTTGTCTGGGGTTTTACTCCTTCATCGGCTGCCACCACTAAAATAGCAATATCCGCAGCCTTTGCGCCCCGGGAACGAATCTTTGAAAAAGCCTCATGACCAGGAGTATCAATAAAAGTAATTCTGCGGCTTTTATGTTCAATTTCATAAGCGCCAATATGTTGAGTAATCCCTCCAGCTTCTTTTTCTGCCACTTTTGTCTTGCGGACATAGTCTAAAAGCGAAGTTTTTCCATGATCAACATGGCCTAAAACAACAACAACTGGTGGTCGAGGAATTAAATTTTGATTTTTGTTTTGTTCCATAGTTTACAGAAAATATTTTCTTTATTTTTATTAAATTAACGACATCGCAAGTCGTTAATTTTAATATATTAAGTTGCAATGCTGCTCATTAGAGGGACGAAGCGGAGGAGGTGAGATTTGAACTCACGAGGGGATTGCTCCCCAACAGGTTTTCAAGACCTGCGCCATAAACCACTCGGCCACTCCTCCTTTGGATTCTGGTTAAAATGAAAAAACTATCCAAAGTCCTTGTTCTCCCCTTAAATATTTATTTAAAATAAAAGGATATTAAAAATTGCCAAAACGGTAATTCTAATTTTAACACAAATTTATAGCATTTGCAAAATTAACTTATAAATTGAATAAATAAACACAGGACAAAGGAAAATTGAATAAAAAATAATTTTATAGTAAAATACTAAAACTGCCCTTGTAGCTTAACTGGATAAAGCGCTGGTCTTCGGAACCAGTGATGTAGGTTCAACTCCTACCAGGGGCACTTTGCCTCCGTAGCTCAACTGGCAGAGCAGCGGCCTCTTAAGCCGTTGGTTGCGCGTCCGAATCGCGCCGGAGGCACAAATAAAATGTCTTATATTAAAAGCCAAAATTCAAAATTGATAATTAATCTTCCTCCCGAAGTTTTGTTTTGTTTAAATGAGCTTCTAAAAGCTAACTTTGAGGCTTATCTTGTTGGCGGCTGTGTACGGGATATCCTATTAAATAAAAAACCAAAGGATTTTGATATTGCTACCGATGCTCTACCAACTCAAATTCAAAAAATATTTAACAATAGTTTATACGAAAATCAATTTGGAACAGTGGTTGTAAAAACAGATTCCAATGATGAATTCCTTAAAACTATTGAAATTACTACTTTTAGAAAAGAAGGTAAATATTCTGATAAAAGACACCCGGATGAAGTTAAATTCGCCAAAACGATCGAAGAAGATTTGGCTCGTAGAGATTTTACAATAAACGCCATGGCTTTAGAAATTCATCTGCCCAAATTTTTACAAAGTAAAAACCTGGGCAGGCAAGAAATAAAAAATACAGAATATAAAATACCAAATACAAAATACCGAGTGGTTGATCCTTTTGATGGTCAAAGAGATTTGAAAAAGAAATTAATTCGAGCGGTAGGCAACCCTCAAAAAAGATTTGAAGAAGATGCTTTGCGTTTAATCAGAGCGATTCGCTTGGCTTGTGAATTGAACTTTAAAATAGAAAAAAATACTTTTGAGGCTATTAAAAAAAATTCAAATCTGATTAATTGCATTGCTAAGGAAAGAGTTAGAGACGAATTTATAAAAATCATTCAAACAGAAAATGCAATGAAAGGAATAATACTCCTAGAAAAAACCGGTTTATTAAAACAAATCATTCCAGAATTGGAAGAAGGAATTGGGATGAACCAAAACAAACATCATATTTATACCTTATTTGAACATTTAATTCGGTCTTTAGATTATGCCGCTAAGAAACAGTATAGCCTGGAGGTAAGACTCGCGAGTTTGTTTCATGATATTGGCAAGGCAAGAACAAAAGAGGGAAAAGGAATAAATGCCACTTTCTATAATCATGAGATTGTTGGCACTAAAATGTTAGAGAAAATATTAGAAAGATTAAAATTTTCAAACGAGATTAAAGATAAAGTGCTAAAATTAGTTCGCTATCACGGATTTGTCTATGAGCCAGAGATAACTACAGATTCTTCTGTCCGGCGACTACTAATAAAAGTAGGTAAAGAAAACATTGAAGAGTTGGCTCAAGTAAGAGAGGCGGATAGAATCGGCTCTGGCTGTCCGAAAGCAATTCCTTTCAGATTGCGTCATTTCCTTTTTAGAGTAGAAAAGATTCTAAAAGAAATGTCAGGCGAAGAGCCATCTCTAAAAATTCTAAAAGTAAATGGTTACGATGTTCTAAAAACTTTAAAAATTAAACCCGGGCCAGAAGTAGGAATCATTTTAAATATTTTGCTTGAAGAAGTTTTAGATAATCCGGAAAAAAACAACAGGGATTATCTCTTAAAAAGAATCGTTGAACTAAATAAATTATCGGACAAAGAATTAGGTACATTAAACAAAAAAGCAAAAGAAAAATACAAAAATCTTTTACAGGAAGAAGAGCAAAAAATTAAAAAGAAATACAAAGTAGCATAATTCGGGCTGTAGCGCAGTGGCTTAGCGCGCATCGTTCGGGACGATGAGGTCGTGGGTTCAAATCCCACCAGCCCGACCAGACAAAAAAGATGCCGGCTTGCCCTGCACCTAATGTGTGGTGCGAAGTCAAAATTCGGCCATCCGGGATTTTATCCTGCTTTACAAAACTTTATTGGCTAGACCCCATTTCATTTAATTTTTGATTTTTACTTATTTTTGAGTTAAAATAGAATAAAGATCTTAAAGGTCTTTTTTATTAAGCGGGTGTAGCACAGTGGTAGTGCAACGGCCTTCCAAGCCGTGGACGTGGGTTCGATCCCCATCACCCGCTCAAAACATTAAATTTATCGTTTGGGAAAGAATGCGTTGTCTCATTTGTAAGCCGAAGCATCTCAAAACATCTGTTTGTCCCAATACTGGCTTCAGTACCGACTGTGGCTCACTCCATTGGCGAGCCACAACCTAAGCTCTCGGGTTAACGGCTTTCGTTTCGCTCAAGAGAAAGCCCGTTAGGGCTACGAGTTTTGCTTCAGCAGTATTGGAACAAACAACTAATATTTCAGCGCCCATATTTTAATTCACTAAACAAAATGGTTCAAACATTAGAAAAAATTCCTGATTTTTCTCAGAAAGAAGAAAAATTACAACCAGAAAACGAAGAAAACGAACTTGAAGGAATTATAAAAACAAACTTTAGGACTTTAAAAGAGTGCGCCAAAATAGAAAAACTAGCAGAGATAGAAACTATTGAAGAATTAGAAAATAATTATAATTCGTTACAAAATATTTTTAATCAAGAAACTCAACAAGAATTTAAAAAAACTTTACCGCCCCAAAAAAAATTGACTCCTGAAGCTAAAACTGCTTTTAATTCGCTTCCTGATGCTTTAACAAAAGCCTATCAACTTGCTTTTTCTAAAATAAGTTTGGGATTATTAGACAATGAATTATCTGAAAATGATATCCTTGAGGCTAATAAAGATTTAAAACTATTAGCTGATAATTTTTCTTCGCTAATTAATGGAAATTTGTTGATTGATGAGGAAAAAAACTCTAAAATCACTCCAACTTCTTTTTGTTTGTTTTTTTTAAATCCCGCTCTAAAAGACGAAGAAATCGAACTAATAATCAAGCCAGAGTCTATAAACGAGCCATCTTTTTATCAAGAGGGGACGGTTAATCTGCGGATTAAGAAAAAAGAAAACGAAAAAGAAAAAAGAGAGCTATCAATTCGTTTAGATGAATCAGAACATGGTTTGGGCATAGACATTTCCTCAAAAAATTTAGATAAAGTTTTTGGAATAGTTGACAAAATTGTTCAAAAAGAACTAAAAAACGAAAAAAATCTCTTTTATCCTCTTGCTAAAGTTATTAAAGAAAACTCTCCTTTAACTCATCATTTTAATACCCTAGATTTCAATTACACAAATAAAGAAAAATTCAAAAATCTTGAAGATAGTTTTAAAATTTTCGCTGAAAGATTTGAAAATTTTATTAAAATCAAATATCATATTCCATTGTTCAATTCAAATTCTAGTAAAAATAGAAAATAATTTTATGGCTAAAAAAATAATTTTTTCTGGCACTAGGCCAACGGGTCCGCTTCACTTAGGAAATTATTTTGGGGCAATTAAAGGTTATCTTGATTTACAAAATAACCAGAATTTTACCTGTATTTATGCAGTTGTTGATCTACACGGAATCACTTCTCTTTATAACCAGAACAAATATCAAGAGCAAATAAATGAATTAATTTTAGAATATTTAGGTTGTGGCCTTAATCCAAATAAATCGCATTTAATTATTCAATCTCAGGTTCCGGAGCATTTAGAACTTTCTTATTTTCTAGCCACTCTCTACCCGGTTTCCCGGTTAGAGCAACTCCCCACCTATAAAGAAAAGAAAAAAGAACAACCAAAAAATGTTAACTTGGGGCTTTTATATTATCCAATTCTGATGGCAGCTGACATTTTAATTTACAAATCGGAATTAGTGCCAGTAGGAAAAGACCAACTTCCTCATCTTGAATTAACCAGAGAAATCGCTAGAATATTTAACAAAAGATTTGGTCAAACTTTTAAAGAGCCTCAGCCCTATTTAACAGGGGGCGCTTATGTTCCTTCTTTAACCGGTGAAGGAAAAATGTCAAAAACAAATATAAAAAGTTATATCAGTTTAATTGACAATTTAAAAACAATTAAAGCAAAAATCTCTAAAGTGCCAACTGATTCGGGAAAAGGCAAAACTGTCCCTTTAAAAGGAGGAGTTTTTGCGCTTTTAACTTTGGTTGAACTTTTTGAGGGAAAAGAAAAAAGAAAAGAATACGAAAAAATGTATTTAACAACCGGCATTAAGTACCAAATTTTAAAAAATGACCTTTCGCTAAAAATTTACGAAACTTTAAAGCCAATTCAAGAAAAAAGAAAATATTTTATATCAAAACCGCAGCTCATAAAGGAAATTCTTTCAGAAGGAAGAAATTACGCTTCAAAAATTGCTCAAGAAACTCTAAAAGAAGTAAAAATAAAAATGGGGTTAGAATAAAAATATGGCTATTGATAATGAAATACTGGAAAATGGGGGCCAGGAAATTATTGAAGTAATTCAAGTTGAAAATTTAAAAAAGAATTACAATGGTTTTAAAGCTTTGAAAGGAGTTTCTTTTTCTGTAAAGAAAGGAGAAATTTTTGGTTTTTTGGGGCCAAACGGCGCTGGTAAAACCACAACGATTAATATTCTTTCTACTTTGACTCTACCAACATCTGGTCTTGTTTTTGTTAACGGCTTTAATGTTGTAACAAGACCAGATATGGTAAGACGCTCCATTGGATTGGTTTTTCAGGAAACAACATTAGATACTCATTTAACGGCGGAAGAAAATTTATTTCTCCATGCTTACCTTTATGGCGTGCCGAAAAAAGAATTCAATCAAAGAAAAAGAGAAGTTTTAAGACTCTGCGAACTTTGGGATAAAAGAAAATGGAGAGTTGAAAACTTCTCTGGCGGAATGAAAAGAAGATTAGAAATTAGTCGGGCTTTAATTCATTGGCCACAAATTCTATTTTTAGACGAACCAACGGTTGGTCTTGACCCTCAAACCAGAACTAAAATATGGGATTATATTTTTTCTGCCAGAAAACACAAAGAAACAACAATTTTTTTAACTACTCAATATTTAAACGAAGCGGAAAATTGCGACCGCATAGCAATTATAGATAATGGCGAAATTGTAGCATTGGATACGCCAGAAAACTTAAAAAAAATGGTTGGCGGAGATATTATAAGTTTTAAAACTTCAGATAATGAGTTAGCGGAAAATGAGTTTAAAGAAAAATTTCCTCAATATAAAATAAAAAGAATAGGCAAAGAGTTAAAAAGCGAGGTGGAAAATGGAGACGAGTTTCTGCCAATTTTAGTAAAAGCAATCACACCAAAAATTATTTCAATTGAACTTCGCCGGCCGACCTTAGACGATGTCTTTCTAGAAATAACCGGCAGAAAAATTCGCGATGATCAAACACTGGCAACAGAAGAGGAAAAAGAAGAAAGTTTCAATCTAGCTGATCTTTTTTCTCTCTTTCCTAAAAAAAATAAAAAGGATAAAATTTAAATTTTAAAATGGAAGAATCACATTCTTTAAAACATTATCCTTTAAATGTTAGACTGAAATCACTTTATATCATTTGGTATCGAGAGCTTTTAATCTATTGGCGCAATCGAATAAAAGTTTTTACTTCAATTTTTTTACCTCTTCTTTTAATTGTGTTCTTTGGTGCTGGATTCAAGGCCATTTTTCCAACCAACCTTTTACCCTATGACTTCAGCCAATTCTTTTATCCTGGAATTCTATCTCTTTCTACTGCTGTAATGGCAATGAGTTCTACTTTATCTATTGTCTGGGATAGAGAATTCGGTTTTCTGAGAGAGATTTTAGTCTCCCCAATTCCTCGTTCCAATATCGTTTTAGGAAAAATTTTAGGCGCCACCACAGTCGCTTCAATCCAGGGCGGCTTACTTCTTTTGGTTGCACCTTATTTATCCCTGGAGCTGAAATTGATTGACTTTATTGAAATAGTTATTTTCCTTTTAATTTTTAACGCCGGGGTATCAGCTTTAGGAGTGTTTTTTGCCAGTGGAATAAAAAAGACAGAAAGTTTTTCTATTTTTTTACAAATTGTAATCGCTCCAATGTCTTTCCTCTCTGGAGCTTTCTTCCCCTTAAATAATCTTCCTCTATGGATTAAATATCTGGCTCATTTAAATCCTTTTAGCTATGGTGCCGATGGTTTGCGTTGGCTTGTCTTATCTTCCTCCCTCAAAAAAGAAGAAATTCTTCTTTTTACCCTCCATCCTTTAAATACTTCTATTTTATTTCTGATAATTTTTGATATTATCATCTTTGCCCTAGCGATTTACCGCTTCAAGCGATAATTTCCGTTTGGCAAAAAATCAAAAAATCTGTTATAATAAATAAATTTTTAATATTTTATTTTTTATTTATGATTATCAGTTGGTTAGGTCATTCTTTCTTTAAAATCGAGACTAAAAATAAAGTCATTGCTATTGATCCCTATAATGAAGAGTCTTTAGGATTAAAACCACCTCGTTTTAAAGCGGATATTTTGCTGATTAGCCATAATCATAAAGACCACAATAATAAAAAAGCAATTCTAGGCGAACCTTTTATTTTAGAGGAATTAGGAGAAATTGAAACAGACGGTATTTTCATCGAAGGGATATTAAGCTATCACGATGATGCTAATGGAAAATACCGGGGATTAAATACTATTTTTATTATCTATTCAGAAGAAATGAAATTATGTTTTTTAGGGGACTTAGGAGAGAAAAAACTAAAAGAAGAATCACTTCAAAAAGTCTCAAATGCCGATATTCTTTTTATCCCAATTGGAGGAAATTATACAATTGATGGGGAGGAGGCTATTTCTTTAATCAACCAAATTGAGCCAAAAATTATCATTCCAATGCATTACAAAATAGAAGGACTAAAACTTAAATTAGACTCAGAAGACAAATTTCTTAAAGCTTTCTCAAAAAAACCAGAAGTTTTGGACAAATTAGTTATCAGAAAAACCCAACTTCCTCAAGAGACAAGAATTGTTCTTTTGAAACCCTTATATAAATAGAATGAAAAAAACAATCAGT
>DAOOKJ010000001.1:20126-69298 GCA_035385585.1 Minisyncoccota bacterium
ACAAGAATTGTTCTTTTGAAACCCTTATATAAATAGAATGAAAAAAACAATCAGTAATGAAAATTTTAAACCAAAAGACATTGCCGAAGAATTAAAAGAGGCTTATTTGGATTACGCAATGTCGGTAATTATCTCCAGGGCCTTGCCAGATGTCCGCGATGGATTAAAACCGGTTCAAAGGAGAATTCTTTACGCAATGAATGAGGATGGAATAAAATCAAATGGCAAATTTAGAAAATCAGCCACAGTTGTCGGTAGTACTTTGGGCCGCTATCATCCTCATGGCGACATTGCTGTTTATGATGCATTAGTGAGAATGGCTCAAGATTTTTCTTTAAGATACCCCCTTATAATCGGTCAGGGCAACTTTGGTTCAGTTGATGGAGACCCACCCGCAGCAATGCGTTACAGCGAAGTAAAATTATCACCACTGGCAGAAGAAATGCTAGAAGATATTGAAAAAGAAACAGTTGAATTTATCCCAAACTACGACGGGACAAGAAATGAACCAAAATATTTGCCAGCCAAACTTCCCCAATTAATTTTAAATGGGGCGATGGGAATTGCGGTTGGAATGGCAACCAATATTCCCCCTCATAATTTGACTGAAGTTTCAGAGGCGATAAATCATTTAATTGACAACCCGGATTCCACTACCAAAGACTTAATGCAATTTATAAAAGGCCCTGATTTTCCAACGGGCGGAATTATTTTTGGCAAAGAAAAACTGTTAGAAACTTACACCACTGGCAAAGGCAGTTTTTTATGCCGAGCGAAGGCCGAAATCGAAGAAGATAAAAACAAAAAAATTATTGTTTATGAAATCCCTTATCTCTCGAATAAAGCAAATATAATCAGTCAAATCGCTAAATTAGTTGAAGAAAAGAAAATAGAAGGAATAAAAGATTTACGAGACGAATCAGATAAAGAAGGACTAAGAATTGTTATAGAATTAAAAAATGAAGCAAATCCTAATCGTCTTTTGAATCAGTTATATAAATACACAGAATTAGAAAAAAATTTTTATGCCAACATTCTGGCATTAACAGAAAAAGGACTGCAACCCCAGGTTTTATCTTTAAAAGATTTACTTTCGGAATATATTAATCATCGTAAAGAGATAGTCTTTAAACGAACCCAATTTTTGCTTAAAAAAACAGAGGAAAGAGCTCATATTTTACAGGGTTTGGCAAAAGCTTTAGAATATATTGATGAGATTATTCAACTAATTAAAAAATCTGAAAGCCGGGATGATGCCTTTAAAAAATTAATTTCTAAATATAAATTTAGCGACATTCAAGCAAATGCAATTTTAGAAATGAAACTTTCCAGTTTAGCAAAATTAGAAAGAGAAAAAATAGCTAAAGAACTAGAAGAAAAACTTACTTTGATTAGCCAATATAGATTAATCATAAAAGAACCAAAGAGGATTCAAAACATTATAAAAGAAGAAGTAAACTATTTGAAAAATAAATACGGGGACCAGCGGAAAACTGAGATTCGCGATTATTTGCCGGAAACAGTTTCTGATGAAGATTTGATAGTTGATCAGCCGACTCTTGTAACTTTATCAAGTAAGGGCTACATCAAAAGAATCAATCCAAATACTATTAGAGACCAAAAAAGAGGGGGTAAGGGAGTAATTGCCTACGAGCCAAAAACTAGCGAGGATATTTTAACTCATCTCCTCTTTTGTTCAACTAAAGACGACTTGCTTTTTTTTACTGATTTTGGAAGACTTTTTAAATTAAAAGCCTTTGAGATAAGCGAAGCCCCAAGAACTTCAAGCGGAAAAACAATCCAAAACTATCTAAGTTTAAACAATAATGAAAAAGTAATTAGTCTTTTAAATATCCCCTCTTTAGAGAAAAACAAAAATCTCAAATATCTTATTATCGCCACTAAAAATGGCTTAATAAAAAAGACTCCTTTGACCGAATATCAAAATATCAGAAAAAATGGTATTCTGACTATTAAATTATCAAAAGGCGACAGTTTAATTGGCGCCCAATTTTCCACCGGTAACGATGATTTAATTCTTATAACCAAAAAAGGCCTTTCCATCCGCTTTAAAGAGAGTGAAATCAGAGCAATGAAAAGAGGAACAAGCGGAGTAATTGGAATGAAACTTCAAAAAGACGATGAAGTAATTGCTTTGATCCGCTCGGATAGAGATTTAAAATCCCAAATTTTAACTGTTAGCGAGAAAGGGTTTGGCAAAAAGACTCCTTTAAAAGATTATCGGCTCCAGAAAAGAGGTGGTAGAGGAATTAAAACTTATAAAATTACTCAAAAAACAGGACAATTGATAAAAGGTTCTTTAATTAAAGAAGAAGAATTTTTAATTATAGTTTCAGCATTAGGACAAACGGTAAAAATCAATCTCAACAGTATTCCCACTTTAAACCGCGCCACCCAAGGAGTAAAAATTATGAAACTAACTGAAAACGATAAACTAACTAGCATTACTTTATTTTAAAATTTTAAAAAATGGTATAATAACATGTAAGAAATAGTGGTGTTGTTTACACAATTTAATTAAGTTTTTAGAGTAAGAAAAATAAAAACCACCTTTAAATTTCTAAATCCTACATAAATTCAAAAATTAAATCTCAAAATGCAAAATGAAAATGTAAAATCCAAAATAAATTAAATAATTTTGAATTTTAAATTGTAATTTTGAGTATCTTGCTCGCCTAAGTCTTTGCTTTACAAAAATTGGGGCGGGTAAAATTGCAAGTTAAATTCCTTATTATGGCTTTTCTAAATCCGGAGGAAATTGTAAAACTGTTGCCTTTAAAAGAAGAAATGACCGTGGCTGATTTTGGCTGCGGAACTGGTTATTTTTCTTTGGCCATTGCTAAAGCAATAAAACCTCGCGGTCGGGTTATTGCCTTAGATATTTGGAAACCCTCATTAGAAGCTCTGGAATTTCGAGCAAAATTAGAGGGTCTTTTTAATATTATTGAACCAAAGTGGGCTAATCTTGAAGAAGAAAAAGGAAGCGGCTTGCCAAATAATTCGGTAGATTTAGTTTTAATCTCAAATATTTTGTTTGAAATCGAAAAAAAAGATATAATAATAGAAGAAGCAAAAAGAATATTAAAACCAGAGGGATATTTGGTTTTAATTGAATGGTATCCAGAAAAATTGCCAAATCGAGAAGTTCTCTTTCCAATAAATAAGGAAGAAGCGCTGCTATTGGTTGAACAAAACGGTTTTAAGCTCGAAAGAGAACTATCTTTAGGCGTAACCCATTATGGTTTCCTCTTAAAATTACCAGAATAATAAAAAACATGCCATTAACTCAGCACCAAAAAAAGATTACTTTTTTCAGTCTTTTGGTGATACTTATTATCGTAGGCATTGCTATTTTTGGAAAGAGAGGGCAACCTCAGCCGGCAGTTTTAGAAATATGGGGTTTTTTAGACCAACCGGAGATTTTTGCTCCTCTCATTAGTGACTTCCATCGTCTATACCCTCACATTTCTATCAACTATCGTTTAAAAGACTACCAGAGTTATCAAAACGACCTCCTTCAGGCTTTTGCCGATGACAAAGCCCCTGATATTTTTGTTGTTTTTGGTAATTGGCTACCAACCTATCTAAATAAAATTTCTCCCCTTGACCTTAGTAAAGACAAAACTCTGAATTTAAAGTATATTTTAGAAAATTATCCGGAAATTGTTTCAAAAGAAACGATAATCAACAATCAATATCTTTTAGGAGTTCCACTTTCAATTGATACTCTCGCCCTTTTTTATAACCGTGACATTTTCAATTATTTCAATATTGCATTGCCGCCAAAAACCTGGGAAGATTTAATTTCTCTCATTCCTATTCTCAGGACAACCGACCAAAATAATAATTTAGTTCGGTCCGCAATCGCTCTAGGAACTCATAATAATGTTAGATGGAATACCGATATTTTAAGCGCTTTAATGATGCAATTTGGCAGCGAGATTGTAGATTCAGAAAATAAAAAAGCGATCTTTGATTATAAACCGCAGACCGGTAATACTTTTAAAACATTCGGAGAAGAGGCTTTGGAATTTTATCTTCAATTTGCTGATCCAAAAAATAAAAATTATACTTGGAATAATAATTTTCCTGATTCTCTTCTTTCCTTTAGCAGGGGGAGAGTAGCGATGACAATTGGTTATGCTCAAACCTTAGATTTCTTAAAAGAACAAAATCCCCAATTAAACTTCGGAGTTTCCAATCTACCAAATTTTTCGAATTCTCCTTATAAAATCAATTATGGGACTACTATTAATTTAGTAGTCAGTAATCGCTCAAAAAATTCTCAAGCAAGTTGGCTTTTCTTGAAATATTTGACCCAAAAAGAAGCTGCTGAAAAGTACTTCAACTTAACTAAAAGACCACCTAGTTTGAGAGTTTTGATTTCTCAATATTCAAATGACCCGACAGTTGGTATTTTTATTTCCCAATCTCTTACCGCTAAATCCTTTTATCAATTTAATTTCTTAAAAATAAAAGAGATTTTTGAGGAAATGATTTATGCGGCAAGTATAAAAAAAATGAAACCATCAGAAGCAGTTAATAATGCTGTTTTAAAATTTAACTTTGAATGGGGACAAATAAGTAAAAACTTTTAAAAATGAATCATCATTACAAAAAAATAAATCTCGAATTAATATTTATTATTCTGTTGGTTACTTTTTCCCTGGGAAATATTATTCAGGCAAAAGGGTTAGTCCCTTGCGGCGGCCCGGAAGAAGAAGAATGCACTGCCTGTCATCTTTTGGTTTTAGTCCAGAATGTTGTTGATTTTGTTATAAAAGGCGCTATTTTTATCTGTATTGTTCTAATTATTTACGGAGGATTTCGCTGGTTATTTTCTTTTGGCAAACAAGAAAATATTGTTGCTGGCCAAAAGGCTATTTTAAATGCTATTATAGGACTAGTAATCGTCTTAGTTGCTTGGTTAATTGTTAATACTATTTTCTGGTTAATAGCCTATGTAGGCGGAGAAAACTATACTGGCAGTTGGTGGCATTTAGAATGTCAATAAGTCATAAACCTAAAATAAAAATATGAAATTAACAGCTTCTAAAATCAAAATTGTATTATTTTCTATCCTATTAATGGGGCTAATAATAAGTTTTTCTGGTAAAAAAACATGGGCAAAGGATTGTTCTGATGAAGGGGTTGGCTATGCCTGCAGAGACCCTCGTTCCTGCGAACCAGGCACAGAAACCTCTTTCCTTTGTTCTCCTGCTGAATATGTTTGTTGCAAGAAAATTAAAGATTGCTCTGAATACGGAACTGAATATGGCTGTTATTTCTATGATGATTGTAATACTTCCACCATCGTTAACGCGCTTTGCGGAGGTAGTTTAGGTGGTTCAAAAGTTTGTTGTAAAAAATCAAGCACAGCCGCAAGTGGTGGCTTGACTTTCGAAAATCCATTGGGACAAACTTCTGATATTTGGGAGTTAATAATAAAAATCATTGATTTTATTTTTAATGTTGCTGTTTTTGTAACTGCTATTATTATTGTCTATGCTGGTTTTCTTTTTATTACTTCTAGCGGCGAACCAGAAAAACTCAAAACCGCGCAAAAAGTTCTTATTTGGGCATTAATAGGTTTTGGTTTGATTTTACTCGCCAAAGCCATCCCTCCTTTTATTTATGAATTTCTTACAGGAAAGCAAATGGAAACCACTAATACAAATACAACTGCTATAAACTGCAGCCGATGCAGCAATATCTATCCCTGCCGTTGGGCTAAATGGACAGTTCCGCCTTATACTTGCCATAGTAATGATCCTCAAAAATGCTGCGGAGAGGATCCAGTAAAATTAAAAATACCAGTGCAATATAATATAAATGATACCTGTACAGAACTATGTTTAAAAAAGGGACAAATTTGTGAAGCGGGTGAATGTGTCTCCCCTTAATCAGAAACAATAAAATAAGTCTTATACTCAAAAGATTTGACTTCGCAAGCAAACTTTATTAAAATAATAATAGAAGGTCGAAAAATAAAAATTAATAATTAAGATGAAAAAAATTATTCCTTTGGCTTTAATTCTGGTCCTGCCCCTGTGTGCCTTTGCCGATAGCAACGAATTACCTCTCGGACCAATACCTAGTACAAGCTTCAATGTCTGGGAATTGCTGATAAAAGCCTTAAACTGGTTTTTTAATATAGTGATTATTGTTGCCGCAATCTTTCTTGTTTATGCTGGTTTTACCTTCATTACTGCAGGGGGTGATCCGGAAAAAACAAAAAAGTCTTTAAATATCGTTATCTACTCTCTAATTGGGGTAGCAATTGCTATTTTGGCAAAAGCCCTTATTAATTTTGTTAGTCAAATGCTCCTCAATAAACCTCTATTCCAATAGTTATAGTTAACACATAGTTAAACACAAGGGGTCAAAATTTACCCCCTCCTTTTAAAGGAGGGGGTTTTCATTAAGGATTATTTGGTGCCCTCGAGAGGAGTCGAACCTCTAACCCAAAAGGGATAGCGCTCTAAACGCTACGCGTATACCAATTCCGCCACGAGGGCCTAAAACTCCCTCTAAAAGAGGGAGTTGAGTTATTCTTCGGAAATTCTTACAATTTTTTCCTTAGTTTTTTCTAATTTTGGCAACCTGACAGTTAAAAACCCATTCTTTAAGGTAGCCTTCACCTCATCAGCGTTTATTTCTTTTGGAAGAATCAAAACTCGAGAAAAAGGTCCCCAAAAACATTCTTTATAATAAACTTTCTCGATTTTTTCATCATCCTTTTTAACTCTTACCCCTTTAATTGTAATCATATCATTGGTAATTGAAATATCCAAATCGTTTATTTTTACCCCTCCAATTATCGCCTGTAAAACCAACTCCGTCGGGGTCTCATATAAATCAACTGCCAATTCCCCTTCTTCTTCGGTTGCCGGCCATTTTAAATTATTATTTACTTCAATTTTTTCTTCAGCCATATACTTAATTTAGTTATAATTTTAAATTTTTATATGTATCGAATTGGCTTTTCTATTTGTTTTAAAATATCAAAAGCCCAAAGGAGAAATACTGCGGCTAAAAACAAAACTAAACTTAAAAAGAGAACTAATTCGCCACCAAATAATATAATAGCAAGATTAAAGAACCAATGCAAGAGAATACTCAAAAATATTCCCAAATAAAGATAATTTTTTTTTCCTTTCAAAAGTCTTAAAGCCCAAAAATAACCGATAATTCCTGAACTTAAAGTATGAAGTAAATTAGCACCAATAAATCTTAAACTTAAAACACTCATCGCATTTAGAAGATAACCACCATTTTTTATCCCCTCGTAAACCACTAAAATGTTTTCCACCACTCCAAAGCCTAATGACAGAATAATCAAATAAATCATCGCATCAATTGCTTCGTCAAAAAATTTGTTTTTTCTTAAAATAAGCGCAGTACTAAAAAATTTAGCTAGTTCTTCAATAACAGCAATTCCCAGATAAACAATGATAGTCATAAAAAGTGAAGCAGCCGCTTCTTCGTAGCTAATTATTTTAAGATAAAAATTTTCCAAAAAATAAACTAAAGGGGTGATGAGCATTCCTAAAAGAAAAAGAATTAAAATCCATCGTTTGGGCTCTGGTTTTTTTATATCCTGCCAAAGGAAAAAAATTAGCCATAGACCAACAGGTAAAGCACCGAAAATACTAGAAATGATTAAAGTTAAAGAGGCCATTTTTCAACAATTAAAGGGTTTTTCTTTTTAAAAGGAATTTTTTGCCAAAGGTATTCAGTTAAAAATGGCATAAATGGGTGAAGCAAAACCAGTAAGTCTTTAAAAATAAAAACTAAAACATATTCTGCTCTTTTTTTTTCTTTCCTGTTTTTTAACCTTGGTTTCATTGCTTCAACTATTTTATCAGCATATTTATGCCAAATATAGTGGTAGAGAGTCTCAGCCGCTAAAGAAAAACGATAATTATCCAGATAGAAGGTTACCTTTTTTTTAATTTGCTGAAATTCTTTCAAAATTTGTTTATCTTTCGTTGAAAGTTTTGGTTTTTTTAAAGAAAAATCTTTGACAGATAAAAGGAGAAAACGACTAAGGTTGTAAATTTTATTGGCGAAATTACGATAACCTTTAATTTTTTCTTCTGAAATAATAATATCGCTTCCGGCGCTGTTTCCTACAACCAACGCCATCCTTAAAGCGTCAGTCCCATAAATTGAAGCAACATTTAGAGGGTCAATTACATTGCCTTTTGATTTTGACATTTTTTGCCTATCTTTGTCTCTGACTAAACCATGAAGATAAACAGTTTTAAAAGGCACTTTTTGAGTCTTGTAAATTCCCAGCATTATCATTCTTACTACCCAAAAAAACAAAATATCCCAGCCAGTCTCCATTACTGACGTTGGATAAAATCTGTTAAAATCATTTTTTTTAGTTGTCAAAAGAGTGGCGTAGGGCCACTGGCCAGAAGAAAACCAAGTATCTAGAACATCTTCATCTTTCTTTATATTTTTACTTCCGCAATAAGGACATCTTGAAATCCTTTTAGAAGGCGAGACAATAATTCCTTCTTTCTTTTTGCACAAATCGTTTTTTCCATCTAAACAATAAAAAACTGGAATCTGAATTCCCCAAGAAATCTGGCGTGAGATATTCCAATCTTTTAAATTATTCATCCAATGGTAAAATACTTTTTCAAATTTTTTTGGAATAATTTCAATTTTGCCAGTTTTAATTGCTTCAACTGCCAAATCTCTTAAAGATTTATTATTTTTTCCAAAAGGTTTTGAGACACTAATAAACCATTGGTCCATTATCATTGGCTCAATTGTAGTGTTACATTTATAACAATGACTAACTTCATGAACATAATCTTCTGCTTTTTCTAAAGCCCCTATTTCTTTTAGAATTAGAATTGTTTTTTCTCTGGCCTCTTGAACTTTTAATCCCTTCAGAGGACCGGCTAATTCATTAAAACAACCATCAAAATTCAATGTTTGTCTCATTTCTAAATGATTATCTTTGGAAATTTCAAAATCTAAAGCATCATGAGCCGGGGTAATCTTTAAAACTCCGGTTCCAAAATCTATATCTACCCTTCTGTCGCCAATAACTGGAAGGTTTCTTTTTAGAATTGGTTCTATTACTTCCTTTCCAATAAAATTTTTATATCTTGAATCTTTGGGATTAACCGCAATTGCCATGTCGCCGACAATTGTTTCAGGCCTAGTAGTCGCCACCGTAATGAACTTAGTCGGATTATCTTTAAATTTATATCTGACAAAATAAAGTTTACCTTTTTCCTTTAAATATTTTACTTCTAATTCGGAAAAAGCAGTTTTATGTTTTGGGCAATAATTTACAATCCTTTTGCCACGATACAATAATTCATCTTGATACAACTCCTCAAAAGTCTCATAGACAATTTTTATAATATCTTTATCTAAAGTGAATTTTTCTCTTGTCCAGTCGCAAGAAGCCCCCAAAAGTTTTAATTGTTTTTTAACTATTTTTCTATTCTTTTTGGTATATTCCAAGATTGCTTTGTAGAACTCCTCTTTTGTCATTTCAAAACGGGATTTTCCTTCTTTCTCTAATTTTTTTTCAAACACAACCTGGGTTTCAAAGCCGGCATGATCAGTCCCGGGCAACCATAAAGTAATTTCTCTTTTTAAGCGGTGATAGCGGATCATAATATCTTCAAGAGTAACAAAAACCGCATGACCGATATGAAGAGGGTCGTTAGCATTAGGCGGAGGCATAATAATAGAGAAGGCCTTATTAGATGGATTAAAAGGAAGTTTATCAGGGTTAAAATAACCTGTTTTTTCCCAAAGGCGATAAATTTTCTTCTCTATTTTCTGCGGCTGATAAATTTTTGGAAGCATAAGGTATTAAAATTTTCTATTACTAATAGCATCTATCTCTCGCCAATCCTCTTTCTTATTTAAAGACTCAAAAAATCCAGCTAATGCTATCATTATAGCATTATCAGTACAATATTCTAAAGAAGGAGAAAAAAAATTTATTTTAATTTTTTCATTTTTAATAGTTTCTTTTATTTTTTCTCTTAATCGTAAATTAGCCGAAACGCCGCCGCCAATAATTAAAGTTTTAACTTTAAAATCTTTTACTGTCTTAAAAGTTTTTTTAACCAAAACATCAGTAATCGCTTCTTCGATTTCATAGGCAATAGCTGGAATTAGTTTTTCCTTTTCTTCTTTTTCTAATTTTTGCCAAAAATATAGAACTGCTGTTTTCAACCCAGAAAAAGAAAAATCATAATTATTTTGACTCAACATTGGCCTAGGAAATTCTATTTTCCCTGTTTCTGGTGATATTTTGGATTTTGCCTTCTTTCTTCTCTGTTTTTGGGATAATTGAGAAATAATTGGGCCGCCGGGATAACCTAAATTTAAAATTCTGGCAGTTTTATCAAAGCACTCGCCAGCTGCATCGTCTAAAGTTTCGCCAATAATTGTATAATTATTTATTTTTTTACAGTAAACAAGCAAAGTATGACCTCCAGAAACAATTAAAGCAATTAAAGGAAAAAGTGAGTTTAAATAAGAAAGAGAAATTTTTTTCTTTTTTTTGGTAGGGGGTAAAAGAAAACTAAAAAGATGGCCAGACAAATGGCTGACTCCAATTATCGGTTTATCAAAATACCAAGATAAAGTTCTGGAAAAATTTACTCCAATTAAAAGCGCGGGGATCAATCCCGGACCGTTAGTAACCGCCACTAAATCAATATCTTTTTCTACTGATAATTTTTCTTCTCTAATTAATTTTTTAAAAAGGAAGGGTAAGTTTTTATAATGTTCCCGACTGGCTAAAATTGGCACTACTCCTCCATATTTCTCATGAATTTTAACCTGACTCACTAATAAATTACTGATTGGCTTAATAAAAAAATCGGCTTTTATTTTTGTAACTTCTAAAAGTCCAATTGAAGTTTCATCACAAGAAGTTTCAATTCCTAATATCAACATAACAAAAAAGTGGCGTTAATGGGATTTGAACCCATGTTACGGGATTGAAGGCCCCGTGTCCTAACCAGACTAGACGATAACGCCGATACGTTAGCAAATAATAACTATTTTTTGAGAAAAAATCAACCCTGCACCTAAAAAACTAGTTTTGTCAAAAACAATAATATTTAGTTAGTGTTACTTTAGGATTTTAATGAAACTAATTACATTTAAATCTTTTACAAATTCATTCCCCACTCTTATGAGATTGATTTTATCAAATATACCTTTAGTATTTATCTTCTAAAGGCGCGAGGTAAATTTGTTTATCTTTTATAGGTGTGGAGTCAACCCTTCCATCTACTCTACTAAAACTGCTTTAACCGCCACTCTTTTAGATGCTACTCCTACTGGCCAACAACTTTGAAGAATTAAAACTTTTTGACTGGAAGGAGGAAAAATGGTTTCGGTTGTCTCCTGCCCCTTTGGCCAAGGAAGAAAAATCTTTTTATCTTCAACTCTAAATGTTAATAATCTATTCTCCCAAACTACATAAATCAAATCTCCTTTTTGAAATTCATTAAGTAGAGAAAAAACTGATTTATATCTCCCTGGCTCCCAAGGGTATTGGCTTGAATGACCAATAATAATGGAATATCCTTCGCCTGGATTACTCGATCCAGGATAAAGTACTACTCCTTTTTTTAATTCCTGATAAATCAACTTTAGATCAAACTCAGAAACACTAATAATTGGTGCTTCAATATCAAATTTAGAAAGAATCAGAGTGTTGTTTTTATATTTTAAAATCGGCTCTTGAAAAATAAGAATCGGAGAAATAGTGATTGGCGGAGTTTCTAAATTGTCTAAAGTAGTAGTTGTTTTTGAGACTAAAAAATTTGGGGGTCTACTAATCTCATTTTTTATCCAAGTAAACAATTGTTTTATCTTATACTGACTAATGGAAATAAAGGCTAAACCATTGAAAATACAAAAGAGAACTACAAAAATCCCTATAAAAATAAAAAGAAACAATTTTAATTTCTTGAGCATACTGAAAAGATTAATTCTTCTACTATAAGCCACTCTATCCTAAATGTCATCCTAAATGTCCAAATTTTTCACTTTTTGGGCATAGGCCTGAATAAAAGTTTTTCTTGGTAGGACTTCTTCCCCCATTAAAATATCAAATAATCTATCTGCCTCTTCTGCGTCCTCAATAGTTACTTGTTTTAATATTCTTTTTTTGGGATCCATTGTTGTTTCCCATAACTGCTCTGGATTCATTTCCCCTAAACCTTTATAGCGCCCAATGTTCAAACCAAGAGTTTTTTCTTCGTTGGTATCCTCGGTTGATTCAGCTTCGAGTATTTGACCATCTTCATTTTCTTCCACTAATTTTAATTTAATAACTCTATTTTTTTGTTCCTTCTCTTTTTTGTTTTCTTTATCTCTAAAATCTCTAATAATTTTGTCTTTTTCCTGATCAGTATAAGCATAAAATATTTCTTTTCCCTTCTGAATTCGATAAAGAGGAGGTTGGGCAATATAAAGATACCCTTGTTCAATTATCGGTTTAAAGTAACGAAAGAAAAAAGTTAAAAGCAAAGTCCTAATATGAGCGCCATCACTATCGGCATCGCTCATAATAATAATCTTATGATAGCGAAGCTTGCCTAAATTAAAATCCTCACCGATTGTCGTTCCTAAAGCAATGATTAAAGACTTTATCTCTTCAGAAGCCATCATTCTATCAAATCTGGCTTTTTCCACATTTAAAATTTTTCCTCTTAAAGGCAAAATCGCTTGGTAATTTCTGTCCCTTGCCAACTTCGCGCTGCCACCAGCACTCTCACCCTCAACAATAAAAAGTTCCGAATTCTCGGCTTTTCTTGAAATACAATCTGCTAATTTTCCTGGTAAAGCTGCCCCTTCAAACGCTCCTTTTCTTAAAATGTTTTCTCGAGCTTTTTTTGCTGCTTGCCTTGCCCGTGAAGATAATAAACATTTTTCAATGATATTCTTTGCATCCTCTTTGTTTATTTCTAAATATTCTTTAAAACTTTCATTCATTATCTTTTCTACTGCTAAACGAGCTTCCGGATTACCTAATTTTGCCTTTGTTTGCCCCTCAAACTGAGGTTCTTTCAATTTTATACTGATAATCGCCATTAATCCCTCTCTAGTATCTTCCCCTGAAAAACCACTATCTTCTTCTTTTAAAAATCCTTCACTTTTAGCATAATCATTTAAAACTCTGGTTAAGGCAGCCCTAAAACCAGTTAAATGCATTCCTCCTTCAGGGGTATGAATATTGTTTGCAAAAGAAATCTCTAAAGTTTCTTGATCTTCAATATAAACTAAAGCAATTTCTATTAAAATATTATCTTTTTCCTGAGAGATATAAAAAGGAGTTTTGACTATCCATTTATAATCTCTCGCCAGATACTGAATAAATGCCTTTATCCCGCTTTCAAAATGAAAGGTATAGGACGGAACTAAAGTTTTATTCCGATAATCTTTTATCTGAATTGTTATCCCTGGAGTTAGATAGGCTTGTTCGCGCAAGTGGTCCAAAATTTTTTTTAAGTCAAAATTTATTTCTTTAAAAACATCTGGATCTGGCTCAAAAGTAATTTTTGTTCCACTTTTTTGGCATTTACCATTTTTCATAACTTTTGTGATTGGCTTTCCCCGAGAATACTCTTGTTTATACAAAGTGCCATTTCGGCAAATTTCAGCAATTAAATGTTTGGATAGGGCATTAACGACAGAAACCCCTACTCCATGTAGACCACCAGCCACTTTATAAGACTGCCCGCCAAATTTTCCACCGGCATGAAGAGTACACATGACAGTTTCTAAAGCTGACTTTTTTGTTTTCGGATGGATATCAACGGGAATTCCGCGACCATCATCGGTGATTGCTACTTTGTTTTTATCTAAAATTTCCACTAAAATATTTTTCGCATATCCACTAGTTGCTTCGTCAATAGAATTGTCAACGACTTCCCAAACTAAATGATGTAAACCTTCCAAGCCGGTTGAACCGATATACATTCCCGGCCTTCGTCTTACAGGCTCTAATCCTTCCAACACATAAATATCTTTAGCAGTATAAGAGGAATACTGATCAGAATCAGCAGTACTTTTTATTTCTTTTTCTTGTATCTGATTTTTAATTTTGTTCTTGTCGATTTTTGTCATTTTTTTTATCTAATAACAGCGTTAATTGTTTTTAACTTTCTAATAATTTTTTCCATTTCTCTGTCAACCTCTTCCGAAGTTAAAGTCTTTTTTAAAGAATAAAAAGTTAGATGAAAAGCTAAACTTTTTTCCTCTTTACCAATATTTTCACCAGTATAAACATCAAATAAATCTATCTCTTTTAAATATTTTAAAGGAAGAGACTTAATTGTTGAAATAACTTTTGCTATTGATACATCTTCTTTTACAATCAAAGACAAATCTCTTTTAATTAAGGGGTATTTTAAAAGAGGACTGAAAACTACATCTTTCAAAATGAATTTTTTTAAAGATTGAACTTTAATTTCCCAAAAAGCCACCTGGCCGTCAATATCATATTTTTTTAGCAACTCGTTTTTAAAATAACCAACAACGCCAATTTTTTCTTTTTCTAAAATAATTTCTCCTCCTTTTTCTAAAATTGCAGAGTACTTATTATTCTTGGAAAAATTCTTAAACGAATATTTTCCATTTTCTATTTTTAATCTTGAAAAGGTGCTTTCTATAATTCCTTTCGCCTCAAATAAAAGATTTTTTTCTTTAGCCGCAAAAATGACGCCAGCAAAAACTAATTCTTCTTTCAAATTATTATTTTCTTTGAAATAAATATTATTGATTTCAAAAAGACCGAACTTATCCTCAAATCTAGAATTATCTTTTATATTTTTTAAGAAATTCAAAGCGAAAGTTGGTCTCAAAAATGCAAAAAGCTCACTTACTGGATTTAAAACCTCAATAATACAATTTTTACGATTATTCAAAATTGATTCTACTTCGTTTTTTGAAACGAAAGAATAGTTATATGTTTCGTATAAATTAAAAGATTTTATTATATCCTTTAATTTATTTCTTATAAGCCACTTTTCATCTTCTTTTTTAAAAATCAATTCTGCTTTTGGCGGCTTGCTTAAAATACTGTTAAAGCCTATCAATCTTAAAACTTCGCCAATTACATCTTCTTTAACAAAAATATCAGTCCTTAAAGAAGAAATTAATACCAAAATCCCATTCTTTTTCTGTTTAAAATTAAATCCTAATAATGATAAATTTCTTTTTATTAGTTTTTGGGAAATTTTAAAGCCGGCAAAATTATTAAAGGCATTAAAACTTATAAAAATTTCTTTCCTTGGTGATTTAACGATTTCTTTATCTATCTTTCCTCTTAAAATTCTTCCTCCTGCCAATTTTTGAATCAAATTAGTGGCTAGATCTAAACTATAATCAGTTAAATCTCTAGATAAATTATGCTCAAATCTATACGAAGCATCAGTCTTTAAATTTAGCTCTTGCGAGGTTTTTCTAATAATCTCTGGAGAAAAATTGGCGCTTTCAATTAGAACCATTTTTGTCTCTTTATCTACTTCGGCGAATTTTCCCCCTTTAATTCCAGCTAAAGCCAGAATTTTCTCTGAATCAGTAATTAAAAGTTGATTATCTTTTAAATCGTAAAATCTATTATCTAAAGTTAGAATTCTTTCTCTCTTTCTAGCCAAACGAATAATAATTTCTTTCTTTGGCGGTTTTTTATTATTAAAAGCAACTTTCTGAAAATCAAAGACGTGAAGAGGTTGTCCTGTTAAAAGCATTGTATAATTTACCGCGTCAACGACATTGTTTATTGGACGTAGGCCGCATTCTTTTAAAATTCTTTTAAGCCAGGATGGTGATTCTTTCACTTTCAGCCACCAAATTGCCTTCATTTCGTATCGCCGGCAACTTATATCTTCAATTTTTACCTCTACCCAATCTTTTACCATAGGCATTTGTTTATTTTCTTTTACTTTTACGACTGGAAAAGTGAAATTTTTTCCTAAAATGGCAGCAATTTCTTTTAAAAGACCAAAGTGGCCACTGCAATCTGAGACTCTATTGGGTAATAAATCAATTTCTAAAATTGGCCTTTTTTGATAATAATTAACTTTAGTTTCAGCCAAATGCATTGTCAAAAGTTCCGCCAATTTTTCAGGCGATTCTTTAAATTCAAGATTTTTTTTCAAAAGATTGTATGAAAAACGCAACATAAATAAAATAAATCTATATTGATTTAAAATTGTCTCAGAAATCTGATATCCGAAGAGGCAAATAGTCTGATATCTGAAATTTTATATTTTATCATTGCAATTCGTTCTACCCCTAGTCCAAAAGCGAAACCTTGAAGGTTTTTGTTTCTGTAACCAACTGTTTTATATAAATCAGGATGAACCATTCCCGCACCCATAATCTCCAACCATTTATCTCTATTCCCTTTTGAGTTAATCTTTATATCAACTTCTACTCCTGGAGTCACAAAGGGAAAATAACTTGGCCTAAATCTAATTAAAATATCATCTTTAAAAATCGCCTTTAGAAACTCCTCAATAATAAATTTAAAATTTGAAAAACTGACAACTTCCGAAACCATTAACCCCTCAACTTGATGAAATTGAATTTCATGTGAAGTATCCGTCGCCTCATGACGAAAAGTTTTTCCGGGCACGATAATTCTAAAAGGCGGCTCATGTTTTTCCATATACCTAATTTGCATTGGGCTGGTATGAGTTCTCAAAAGCAATCTTTCTTTTTGATTTCTTTCTGCCGGTTTTATCCACAAAGTATCCCACATATCTCTAGCTGGATGATTTTCAGGAATTCTCAAAGCGTCAAAATTATAATATTCCGTCTCAATTTCTGGCCCTTCAACAATTTCAAATCCTAAATTTTGAAACACTCCAACAATTTCTTTTAAAACTGAACTAATGGGGTGAAGGTGACCAATTTCTTTTTTAGTCCCAGGTTGAGAAATGTCAAAATATTCTTTCTTTATTTGCCTAGTGGGGAAATTTTTTTCTTTTGCCTTAAAGAGTTCTGTTAAAAATAGACGAGTTGCTTGACATTTTTGGGCTTCTTTTTTTCTTTGCTCCAGCGATAATTTTTTTAAATTATCAAAAAATAAAGAAAGGTCGCTTTTCCGGCCTAAATATTTAATTCGCCAATTTTCTAAATCTCTAATATCCTTGACTGTTTTTATTTCCTTCTCTGCTTCTTTTTTAATTTCTTCTAAATCCATAGCTAATGTTTAAATTTTACTCTAAATTTGTCATTTTTTCAAGTTAGTTTTATTTGAAAAAATCATTAAAAAGCGATATAATAGAAATAACTACGTATAATCCAAGACTTTGAATCATGAATTAAGTATCTAGTATTTATAATTTTGAGTTTCTTAATTGTATGTCTGGACATTCTAAATGGGCAAAAGTTAAATATCAAAAAGCGCAAAAAGACCCAAAAAAAGGCCAGGCTTTTTCTAAAGTTACCAATTTAATTACAGTAGCTGCTAGAAAAGGAACAGATGTTGAAAGCAATCCAAAATTAAGAATTGCGATTGAAAAAGCAAAAGAATTAGGAATGCCAAAAGATAATATTGAAAAGGCAATAAAAAGAGGGTCTGGTGATTCTTTAGAGGAAAAAAATGTTGAAGAAATTTTAGTTGAGGCTTATGGTCCCCAGGGAGTAGCTTTATTGATTCAGGTTGTCACTGATAATAAAAACCGCACTTTAGCTGAATTACGGCACCTTCTAAACGAAAACTCGGCTAAATTGACTGAGGGAGGAACTGTAAAATATCTTTTTAAAGAAATGGGGAAAATTTTGGTTGACAAGAAACTTTGGAATGACGATTTTGCCTTATTCTCAATAGAAAATGGCGCTCAAGAAATCAAAGAAGAAGATGAACAAATCGCTATTTATTCCGATTTGTCCAAATTTAATGATTTAAAAAGATTTTTGGAAACCACTCTAAATCTAAAAGATTTAAAAACAGAAATCGAGTTTGTGCCGGACAATCTTATAGAAATTAAAGATCAAAAAACAATTGAAGAGTTGGATAATCTTTTTTCTGCTTTGGCTAATTATCCTGATGTTGAAGAGGTCTATTCAAATGTCAACTATTAAGCTTTATTATGATAATTTTAGGCTTAGATCCAGGAACTACCAGAGTTGGGTTTGCAATTATAAAAACTACAAAAGACAATGTTAAGCCAATCCATTACGGCTGTTGGGAAATAAAAGAAAAAGAAAAAGGGAAAAAGTTGGTAACTTTAGAAAAACTTTTAAATAGATTAATAAAAGAATACAAGCCAGAATTGGCAGCCGTAGAAAAAATTTTCTTTTTTAAAAATGCAAAAACCGCGATGTCTATTAGCGAAGCCATTGGAATCATTTATTCTGTTCTCTATAAAAACCATCTTGCCCTTATTGAATTATCCCCTTTAGAAATAAAACAAAATCTTATTGGTTATGGCCGAGCAGAAAAAAAAGATGTCCAAAAAATCATTCAATTTTATTTTTCTTTTAAAGAATTACCGACTCCTGACGATACAGCTGATGCGCTCGCTGTTGCTTTAGCCGGTTTAAACAAAGTACAATGTTTAAAAAATTAGTCACCTTTTTTGCCGCTCTTATTATAATCATTCTGATTGTTTCAGGTCTGACTTTTTCTTATCTTTCAAAAGACCTACCTAATCCAGCTGATTTTTCAAAACGAGTAGTCAATCAATCAACTAAAATTTATGATAGAACCGGAAAGGTTCTCCTTTACGAAATTCATGGCGGCGAAAAAAGAACAGTAATCAGTAGTTTTGACGATATCTCCCCCTATGTTATAAAAACTACTTTAGCCGCTGAAGATCATACTTTCTATTCTCATCATGGTTTTGTTTTAAAAGGGATTATTCGCGCCTTATTCAATAATCTTTTTAAAAAAGGAAGCCTTCAAGGTGGTTCAACTATTACCCAGCAATTAGCAAGAAACGCTTTTTTAACTTTAGATAAAACTTTATCCAGAAAAATCAAAGAAGCAATTTTAACAATCCGTTTAGAAAGAAGCTGGAATAAAGACCAAATTCTTTTAGCCTATTTAAACCAAGTTCATTATGGCTATAATGTTTACGGAATTGAAGCTGCTAGTCAATTTTATTTTAATAAATCAGCTAAAGATTTAACTCTGGCTGAAGCCGCTTATTTAACAGCCTTAATAAAAGCGCCTGGCTATTATTCTCCTTATGGTTCGCATCTTAGTGATTTGGAAGCTAGAAAAGAATATATTTTAGACTGGGCTTTAAAATTAAATTATTATTCTCAAGAAGAAATTAAAAAAGCAAAAACAGAAAAAGTAGTTTTTGCCCAGCCAAGTTTTGGCATTAAAGCCCCTCATTTTGTAATGTATGTTAGAGAAATGCTTTATGATAAATTTGGAGAAGAAGAACTAGAAAAAGGAGGTTATACTATTATTACCACTTTAGATATGAATCTTCAGATAATTGCCGAAGAATTAACAAAAAAATACGGAGATATTAATGAAAAAAAAGTTGGGGCAAAAAACTTGGCTTTACTGGCTGAAGAGCCAAAAACTGGTCAAATTGTAGCAATGGTTGGTTCAAGAGATTACTGGAATATAGAAGCCGAGGGAAATGTCAATGCCACCTTAAGCATCCGTCAGCCGGGTTCTTCTTTTAAACCGATTGTTTATGCCACTGCTTTTAAAAAAGGTTATCTTCCAGAATCATATGTTTTTGATACTGCTCTAGATGGAGTAAAAATGAATTTTTCAACTAACCCTTTAAACCCTTATTATGTGACAAATTATGATAATAAAACTAGAGGGCCGGTTACTTTCCGCCAGGCATTAGCCCAATCTTTGAATATCCCTTCGGTGAAAGTTTTATATTTAACCGGGATTGAAGATGCAATTCGGACCGCTCAAGATTTTGGCATTACTACCCTAACTGAAAAACCATCTTTTTATGGTTTAAGCTTGGTCTTGGGCGGCGGCGGAGTAAAACTCAATGAAATGGTTAATGCTTATTCGGTTTTTAATCAAGAAGGAATATATCATCCTCAAGTAAGTATTCTTAAAATTTTAAATTCAAAAGGCGAAACTATTTATGAATATCAAGAGGAAACAAAAAAAGTTTTAGAGCCTCAAATTGCCAGATTAATCACTAGTATTTTATCTGATAATGAAAGCAGGGCGCCAGCTTTTGGCTATAACAGTCCCTTATATTTTCAAGGGGTTGATATAGCAGTTAAAACTGGAACAGACTCAGAATATCGAGATGCCTGGACCCTTGGTTACAGCAGTTCCCTTGCTCTTGGTGTTTGGGTTGGCAATAATGACCGCTCTCCAGTGGCTCCAACTGGTGCGCCAGGAATAATGGTAGCAGCTCCCTTGTGGCACGAGTTTATGGAAAAAAGTTTTAAATTTTATCCACCTTTAAAATTTTCGCCTCCCCTGCCTTATGAACCTAAAAGTTTAGCACCAAAGCCAATGATGGATGGGGAATACATAATAATTCGCCAATATAAAAATATTTCTACCGGTGAAATTAAGACTGTAAAAGAAATTCATTCAATTTTACATTATATTGACAAAAACAATCCTTTGGGCGCCTGTCCATCAAATCCTTTGAATGATCCTCAATATCTTTTATGGGAAATCCCGACCTTAATTTGGGCTGCACAGCATATCCCCAATTTTCAGACCGAATATAATCTGTCTTTAGGTGAAGGCTGGTACCCTTTAGACTGTGAAGCAATCGATACGGTCATTGAATTTGAAGATGTACCGAAAATAGAAATAATTTCCCCAAAAGAAGGAGATTATGCTTTAAGCGAGGTAAAAGTTGAGGCGAATATTATCGGCTCTCTACCTTTACAAGTGAATCTTTATTTAAATAATGTCCTTTTGGGTGAAATGAGCAAAAATAGTGACAACAATTTCTTTTATTTTCTTCCCTTCAATTTATTAAAAGAGCAAAATGAAATAAAAATTGAGGCTAAAGATAGCCTCGATCAAATAAGCACTGCTACGAGAATTTTCTTCAAACAACCATAGAACTCTTTGGAATTTTTAAAATAAACCTTTAAGCGCTCAAGGAGGGTACCAAAACATATAAGAAGTCGCTTTCTTCTTTCCCTCGAATTAAAACCGGGGTATTTTCTTTATTTAAGCCAAGAGACACCTCTTCTCCTCGCGAAGATTCTAACCCGTCTAAAAAGAAACGATAATTAAAACCTATTTCTAACGGCTCGCCTTTAATTTCAACAGAATCAAGTAAAGTTTCACTTTGACCTAAAGTTGGATCCTGGGCTGTCAAAATAACTTCCTTTTTTGAAGGATTAAACTTAAATTTTACCTCATTGACTTTTCCGCTAAAAATACCAATTACTTTAATAGCTTCTTTTAAGCTGGCTCTTTTAAAAATTACTTGATTTTCAAAATTAGTTGGGATAGCATTTTTAAAATCAGGATACTGAGCATTAATTAATCTAGAAATCAATCTTATATTCTCGGCAGAGAATTGGATTTGATTTGGATCGGGAGAAATAGTTATTATTTCTGATTCATCCTCTAATTTTTCAGTCAGCATTTTTAAAACCTCTTGAACAGTTCTCAAAGGAACTAGTGCCTCAAAATCTTCTTTTATGTTAGTCTTAATTTTTTCCAAAGGGATTGTTTTCACCGCCAAACGATATCTATCAGTGCCAACTAATTTAAACCCTTCTTTTTCTATTTTAAATAGAACGCTTGTTAATTCAGGAAAGTTGGCACTATAACCAACACTTAAAATTACTTGTTCCAAACCTTCTCTTAAAATTTCTTTATTAATCTCTATGTATTTATCAGTTTTTATTTGAGGGATAATTGGAAAATCTTCACTATTATATCCTTGAAAAATAGTTTTAAATTTTCCACTTTCCACTTTTAAATTATTTTCTTTTGCCTCAAGAATAATTTTTTCTTCTGGTAAATTGTTTAAAAAATTGCTAAAAGTTCTGGCAGGAATTACAACTTTTCCTTCTTTTTCCGTCTTTCCTAAAACACTTATTTCTGCTCCTATTTCTAAATCTGTCGCTTTAAGATGGATTTTATTTTTATTTGTTTCAATCAGAATATTGTTTAAAATTGGTAAAGTAATATTTTTACTAGTGATTCTTTCTGCAAGAATTACTGCTTTTTTTAAATTATCTGCCAGAGTAATAAATTTCATATTATTTATTTAATTATTATTTTTATTAAGAGGGTTACTTTTGGGGATAAATTAAATTTGTAAGCAGAAGAAAGATATTTTGAAAAAAATCCTTGAACAAGATGTGAATAACTTATTCAAAAGCACTTTATAAATTTTTTATATCTAGTTATGTTATATTTTATTTCCTATTTTTAATGTATAATTAGTCACCAGTTATAAACATCTTTTCTACTTGTTATACAATAAGTCTTTTAAGACAAAAACTTCTTGGGCAAAAACCGGATTTTTTTCTATTTCTTTGGTAATTTTTTTACAGGCATGAATTATAGTCGTATGATCGCGTTGCCCCATTTTTTCAGCAATATTGGTAAAGGCATAACCAAATTCTTCACGCAGAAGATACATAATAATTTGTCTTGGTTTAACTAATTCTTTCTTCCGGGAATGGCTTAAAATTTCTTCCTCCTTTAAATCATAAAAACCTGCCACTTTTTTTATAACTTTTTGGGGAGAAATATATTCATTTGGTTTGTTTAGAACAGAAGAAAGAATGTTTTTTGTTTCTTCTAGAGATATTGGTCTATTTAAAAGTTTTGCTTGAGCAATTAAGCGGTTCAGCCCCCCCTCTAGGTCGCGGATATTTTTAGGGATAGATTCGGCTAAAAAGTATAAACTTTCTTCTGAAATTAAATGTTGAGTTGGTTGATTTTTAGTTTTTAGAATTGCTAGACGGGTTTCTAAATCAGGATAACCAATATCAGCTGTCATTCCGCCTTCAAAGCGCGATCTAAGCCTTTCTTCAATTGAAGGGATTGCTTTTGGCGGCCTATCGGAAGTAAAGACTACTTGTTTGTTTTTCTGGCTTAAAGTATTGAAAGTGTGAAAAATTTCTTCTTGGGCTTTATCTTTACCGGCAATAAATTGAATATCGTCAATCAGGAGAAGATCTAAACTGCGAAATTTATTCTTAAAATTGCTCATTTTTTGTTCCATAATTGCCCTTACTAAGTCTTCAGTAAATTTTTCTGCACTAACATATAAAATTTTTGCTTTCTTTTTTTCTTTCTTTACTTTATTGCCGATTGCTTGTAAAAGATGGGTTTTACCCAGCCCTACTCCGCCATAAATAAACAGGGGGTTATATTTTGTACCTGGATTTTCTGTCACTGCCAGGCCCGCGGCATTTGCCAATTCATTATAAGAACCGACAATAAAATTTTCAAAAGTGTATTTTGGATTTAAATTTGTTTCTAAATCAATCGTCATTTCATAAAAAGCAGGTTGATTATCTAAGGCGAATGATTTTTTCTTAAAATGTTTTCTCGCCTCGTTTGCTTCTTCAAGATCAATTGGGTTAGCAGTAGGGGCGACAATATATTCAATTTTTTTTATACTTGGCTCTAGTTCTGTTAGAATTTGATAGATATTTTTGTGATATTTTTGTTCTAGCCATTCTTTAGCGAAATTTGAGGGAACGCCAATAAAAGCTATTCCATCTTTTATTTCTTTTATAAAGGAATTTTTAAACCAAGTTAAATAGTTGGCTTTTGAAATAGAGAGCCGTATTTCTCCTAGGGCTGCTTTCCAGAGTTCAGTCAAATCCATAATAGAATATTAATAATTTTCATTATAAATCTATTTCAAAATATAAGCAAAAGAAAATTAAATAGTCAAATTTATTTTTGGGGATAAGCTGTTGATAAGAAGTGAATAGGGGTAAAAGATTTTTATAGTTAGTTTGACCCTAAATAAAAATTATGATAAAATGGACGATATAAAAATTATGTCTAGAACTTATCAGCCAAAAAAGAAAAAAAGAGCAAAAACACACGGATTTTTAAAGAGAACAAAAAGCAATTCTGGAAAAAATATTTTGAAACGCCGGCGGCAGAAAGGAAGATTTAAAATCTCAGTTTAAAATGATTAGCAAAAAGCAACGACTTCCTTTATCTTCAATTTCAAATTTTTTTAAGCAAAGCCGAAGCAAAGAAAATGATTTTTTAAAAATTTTTTATCGCCAGAATAATTTAGGGTATAATCGTTTTGCGGTGATTGCGCCAAACAAAAATTTTCGGACTTTAGTTTTAAGAAACAAAACACGCCGTCAAGTAAAAGCAATTTTAAGAAATTGGGATAAAGAACGTCAATTTTTAAATTTAAAACCGGAATTTAATTTTGATTTGATTGTTTTGATTAAAAAACCACCTTCTAGAAATAAATTAATTTTGAAAAATTCGCTCCTTAACTTGCTTGAAAGTCTTAATAATTTTTAATGAAAAGTTTTTTATATCCTATTTTTTATCAGCCGCTTTTTAACCTCTTAGCGTTATTGAGTTTGCTTTTTAGCAGCAATTTAGGCTGGGCAATTTTTGTTTTAGCGGTTGGAATTCGTTTTTTAATGTGGCCCTGGTACGAGAAAATAACAATTTCTCAGAGAAAATTAACCCGTATTCAGCCTCAGATACAGGAAATCCAGAAAAAATATAAAGACGACCCAAAGCAGGCAAATCAATTAGTTTTTCAACTGTTTAAGGATGAAAAGGTTAATCCTTTTACCACCTTTGGGTTTGTTATTTTTCAACTTTTTTTGTTTATCAGTATTTTTATTCTCTTAACCGAACTGATTAAAACCGGTTGGAGTAACCATCTTTATCATTTTATGCCTCAAATTTCTTTAAATTTTATGTTTTTAGGCTTTAATTTGGCAAAACCAAATCTTGTTTTAGCGATTATCTATGTCGTCCTGGCGTTTACTGGCAGTTTACTCCAAAAAGAGACTAGCCAAAATAAAATTTTATTGTTTTTTCCCTTTATTTTTCTTTTGATTTATAAAAGTTTTCCCTCGGCTTTAATGGTTTTTTGGATAGGATTGTCTTTGGTGGATTTAATTCAAAGATTGCAATTAAAAAATATTAGTTGAATATGGAGATTGCTCCCATAAAAAGTTTTTTAGAAAATTTGCTTAAGACTGCCGGCTTTGCCGATTGTTTTTTAGAAATTAACGAAGATTATTCTGAAAAATTAATAAAGATTAATATTAGAACTCAAGATTCAGGATTATTAATTGGCAGAGGTGGAGAAAATTTAAAGGCTTTTGAAACAGTTCTTAATATTATCTCAAAAAAGTTAATCAAAGATTTCGATTGGCGCATTGTTTTAGATGTTAATAGCTATCGAACTATCTATGAAGAGAAATTGAGAGAATTTGCTCAAAAAGCCGCTCATAAAGTTTCAATTTCAAAAGAACCATTGGAACTGCCGCCAATGTCTGCAAAAGATAGAAGAATAATTCATTTAGAGATTGCTCTTCGCAGCGATGTTAAATCTGAAAGTACTGGTGAGGGAGATAAAAGATATATTGTTATAAAACCAGTAGAATAAAAATAACGCTTCAGGCGCTATCTGAAATTTTTCCTATTTACATTGACGATTTGCAACTTGAAGATGGAGATGAGGTTCATCCGCTAAAGTTGCATATGATCCATACTCATTATAAATATTTAAGCCAAGATTTTTTAACTGGGCATCTTTCATATTTTTAGGGCTGCACCAATCGCCCGCGTTTCCCATATTGCAGAGATATTCTGAGAATTTACCGAGGCAGGTAGTTACACTGACGGTACTATTTGATTTTGGGACAAGGGTTAAATCAACCGCTTTTCCTTTTTCATGACAAAAATAATTACTCGTACAGTAATAGTGGGCACGGATAAAAGGACCGATTTGAGAAAGTTGGCAACCAGGATTTGATTGCCAGTTTTCAAATTTATCATATATTCTTGAGATTGCTTCAAGTAGTTTAGAATCAATTGTGGTTTCAGGAAAATTTTTAACTGTATTATCAACATTTGAAGTACAACTATCAAAATGACCGGCGGTTTCAGCAGGAGAAATCAATTTTCCATCTCGAGTGTCTATAAGATCCTGTTCGGTCCAATTAATATTTGTTTTCATTGCCTTATTTACAAAACTATTGTAGAAAAAAGAGACTCCTAGTTGTCTACTTTTTGCGATTACCTCTTCAGCCAAATTACTCGGCTGGGGACTAATGCTAGTCGGAGGAGATATTCCTATTTCGGGCCTTCTTAAAATATCCGGATTAATGGTATAAAGTATTAGCCAGAAACCAAATAGCAAAATTAAACCAATAACAGCGTTAGTGATTGTTTCTTGGGCTGATTTTTGTTTTTTTGTATCTCCCCCGGAAATCATATATTGGATTCCACCTACAATAATCATCACAAAAGCCAAAATTCCACTGATTGAAAAGGCGGCTTGTATAATACGTGCTACTAAGTCTGATAAACTCATTGCTTCAAGTTGTTCTCCTTTTTTTGCTATTAAGGGAATACCAGTTTCAAATATATAAGGAATTTTTCTCATTTGAAATTTAATGTCTTCTGATTTGGCACAAATAATTTTTTCTTGAAAAGTATCCTCGTTTTCAATATACTCTATGTTGCAGACAGGATCTTCGTTCTCTGGACATTCGCAGGGAAATTCATTGTTTTTTGTGTATAAGCATAATTTGTTTTTGTCAGTATTTTTACGTCCTAAATAACCGTCTCCGCATTGGTCTTTAGCTATCGCTAGTTTTACTGTCATCGGTAAAATTAAAATTATTGCTAAAATTATAATTTTGGTATTTTTTTTCATATGATTTATTATAATTGTCTCTCTTTTATTTTTTGAATTTCTAGTATTTGAGCAGGATTAGAGGTGATAATTTGGTCTTCTGCATAAGAAGCCAGAACTTGGATTGCTGCATGTTTATCTTCGGCTAAAAAAAGTCCAGTTCCAACTGCTGCCTGTAAAAGAATTGCTTTTTCTTGTTCAGTGAGATTAAAAGCCCTCGCTAATATATCAATATTAGCTGGCGATTGTTTTAATAATAAAGCTAAAGATGAATTAGTTATTATTGGTTTGCCATATGGAGAGTTAAGCACATCTTCTATATCCTGAGTAATAAAGGTAACACCCATATAATACTTTCTTGCCCTTTTAACTAAACTAAAAAGAAAAGATGCGCTTTCCTCATATTTTAATAGCCACCATCCTTCATCAATGGCTGTTAATCTCTTTTTGAGATTTTTTCTGATTGCAGTCCAGATATAATTTAAAACAACATACATAGCAATTGGCCTTAACTCTTCTTCCAGATCTCTAATTCCAAAGACCACTAAACGATTATTAATGTCAATATTTGACTGTTGATTGAAAAAACCAGCGTAGGTTCCTTTTGTGTATTTGTAAAGTTTGGCTGATAGATCTCCTCCTCCCTCTATTCCTTTTAAAATTTCCTGTAAATCCTCAAGTAAAGGAGGAGTTTTGCTTTCGTTGATATTTTCTGGAAAAATATCCCTTGAAGCATAAGTTTGGACCAGAGCATTATCAAGAATAATTTCTTCTTGGGCTGACAGTCCTCCGACCATTAATTTTATTAGTCCAATAAGATTTAAAATATGGCTTCTGAAGACTTCTTCGTTTGTTTCGCCAGCAGTAACTATTGGTATTTCAAACGGATTAATGTGGTCATCCGAACCAACAGAAATTTTAAAATAGCTTCCGCCAATACTTTCTGTTAAATAGGCGTATTCGTATTCAGGGTCAATAATTAAGATATCTGTTCCTAAAAGCAAAGACCTTAAAATTTCTAATTTCACCGCATAACTTTTACCAGCGCCAGCTTGGGCTAAAACTATCATATTGGCATTTTGGAGAGTGAATCTGTCAAAAATAATTAAACTACTGTTATGCTGGTTTATGCCATAAAGAACTCCCTTGTTATCACTTAAATCAAGAGAGACAAAAGGAAATATTGTTGAAGCCGGTTGAGAGTTTAAAGGGTTAGTAATCAACAACCTATCAAGTTCTAAGGGAAGACAAGATTCAAAACCTTCGTACATTCGAAAAACAGCCGGCTTAGCATAAACCATTATTTGTTCCAACAAAGATTCAATTCTTTTTTCTGTTTCCTTTAACTTTTCTTTAGTGTCGGCATAAAAAGTAATATAAACTCCGACATCAAATAATTTTTCTTCTTGTTGTAAAATTAGATTCCTTAAATCTTCTATATTTTGGAGGGCAGTCTCAAGAAGAGGATTTCTAACCACCCCCCTTTCTGCTTCAATAGAAATTTGCGCCTGAATTTCGGCTGATTTTTTTCTTAACATTCTTAAAACTTTATTTGTATCTAAAGGATGAAAATAGACTGCAATATTAAAACTTTCATCAAGGTTGACCAAAGAAGAAAACCAATTACTGGCTAAATAATTTGGGTAGGTGAGGATAAATAAGGTGGAACAGTATCTATCACCCAATTTTATAAAATTTGGCGAGACTTCTAAACCAGCAGGGGCAATCAAATCTTGCAAAGTAGAAATAGCTTGACGATAATTAGCAGGGGATTCTCCTTTAGTTTGAAACAAATTGAAAGTAGCCATGTTATTTATTTTCAGATTCCTCAGCAGAAATAATTTCTTTTTCAGCAGAACTGGGATTGTAGAAACCAAAAAAAAGTTCGATTAATTCTCTTGTAGTTAGAAAATTGGTATTCAATCCGAGGCGGGACAACCCAGCAACAACGTCTGTTTGGCGTATCATCAATTGTTGATGCGATCTTTCAAATTCTTCTTCATTTAAAGGAGTAATATTGGAGAAAGATTCTCTTTTTAGATTAATAACCCCCTTTAAGGTATTTTTAATTTCTTCTAAAAAATTTGTCGTTTTAATAATGACGGGGTCATAAGGAATTACAACGAAGAATTGTTTCTTCATAATAGCATTTTGGGCAACTAATTCACTGACAAAATTAAGATAATCCTCTCCTTGAATTTTTAATAGTTCATTTTGCTCTTTTGATGTTTGTTTTTCAAGATAGTCAAGATAAGGATTAATATTTATTCTGAGAGAACGAATTACTACCTCTAGGGAGAATTCCAAATGATTTAAAAGTTGTTGCCACCCATTTAAGTAGGCAGTAACTTCTTCGCTTGATTTTAAATCCAGATTTATTCCTTTGACTTCTAAAACAGAACGGAGGGAGCCATTTTTTAAAATTATAATCCCTTTTTTGATTTCTTGGATAGGAATTAAATTTTGACTGGAAAAAGTTTCTTTTGCCATATTATTCATCTAAAATATTTGAAAGGTCTTTTACTAGTTGAGTATCTAATTGTTTTTTGGCATAGGTTGACGGAGAAACTATTTGGTGTTCTTTACTTTTACTGGGAGTTTCTTTGTAAGAATAAGTGGGGATATTTTTTTCCCAGACATATTGTTTTGGTAACCAGAGATGGCGAATTATCGCCCCAACTAATTTATAAATATAAATATTATTTAATCTGCCAAACGTTATTGCTAAAATTAAGGGAGTAAATATCGCCGCAATAATTATCCAAAACCATTTTGGGAGAATAAACCAGAACAGAACTAAAACAGCGCCGTAGCCAACTAAAATTGACAACTGAGTGAAATTTAAGATTCCCATTAACTTTGTTTCCTCTTTTATAAATTGCGGTACTGGATAAGCCATAATTTTAAGTTTCGCCAAATGGTTTTTCTGGCCGATATTTTTTGTAAGAGATGGGTTGTTTTACTTCTGGTAATTCTTCTTTTTTTTCTTCTGTTTCTTTGATTTTCATTTCAAAGATAGAAGATTTATTCTGAGTTTTTGGAGGGCCCGCTTCTGCTTTAGGAAAATTATTGTTTTTTCCAGCGACTACTTTTGAGATTTGAGAAATTTTCGCTACTGCTTTTTCTTGTTTTTGTTCTTGTTTTGGATTTTGAGAAGTTTTTGGTATTTCTGTTATTTTTTCCATTTCTTCAACTATTTTTGGTGTTTCTATTTTTCTTGAAGTCATTGTTTTCAGCAATGCTTCTTTGATTTTTTCTTTTTTTTCTGGAGGAATTTCTGGCAGAGAGATAGGTTGAATATCTATCTCTTTTTGAATTGGTTTTTCTATTTGGATTTCAACTGCTTCAGGAATTTTTACCTCAGTTAATTTTATTTCTTCTTTCTCTGTTTCTGTTTGAGTTCCTTTAATTTCAATCGGCTTTATAGTTTGCTCTAAAGGTTTTTTTCTTTCTTCAGATTCTTTTTGAGTTTTTATTTGTTCTGTTTTGAAAGTTGCGAGTGGAGGAGTCGTAACAGGTGGAGTTTTTAAAATATTTGAAGGAGAAACTGTTTTGATTTTTTCTTTTTTTTCTGGAGGAATTTCTGGCAGAGAGATAGATTGAATATCTATCTCTTTTTGAATTGGTTTTTCTATTTGGATTTCAACTGCTTCAGGAATTTTTACCTCAGTTAATTTTATTTCTTCTTTCTCTGTTTCTGTTTGAGTTCCTTTAATTTCAATCGGCTTTATAGTTTGCTCTAAAGGTTTTTTTCTTTCTTCAGATTCTTTTTGAGTTTTTATTTGTTCTGTTTTGAAAGTTGCGAGTGGAGGAGTCGTAACAGGTGGAGTTTTTAAAATATTTGAAGGAGAAACTGTTTTGATTTTTAGCGGCTGTATTTGTTTCAATTCGTTCTTGAACGGCTCAATAATTTTTTGCTGGATAATTTTGTCTAATATTTCTATTGAAGAATTTGGGATATTTAATTGTTTGCGCAGTTCTTCTTTAAATTTTTCTACTGGAATAACACCCAATAAGGTATTGGCTACAATATCCCCCATTTTTACTGCTTGATTGTCATCGAGTTTTGCCAGATTAGCGGCGTCTTTTAAAAGAAGGGAAAATTCCTCAGTAAATAAAAAATCTTGGATTGGTTTAGGTGCTTTCTCTAATAATTGTTGAAACTCAAAGTCAACCATACATTCTGAAAGAGATTAATTTAAGCTAAAGTTTCTTCGCTTTCGTCATTTTCTTCTTCTTCTCTCTTTGAAGGTGGGGCTCCAAATATTTCTCTAAGAGGATATGAGGCTCGGCGCATTTCATTAAATTTCTTTTCCATTTCCGGCATCTTTTTAAGTATCCTCATGAATAAGCCATCTCCTCCACCCCAACCCTTTGCTTTAAGATCCTTTTCTCCAATTGATTGCATAAAGGCTGCTACTTGAGCCGGCGATAAATTATTCAGGATTTCTGTCAAAATAATTTTAATAGTTTCCTCGGCTGCTTCGGCGCCTGCTTTTTTGGCTTTTTCTTTTGCCTCTTCTTCTGACAGCCCTGCTTGTCGATATTCATCATATTTCTTTTTTTCTGTTTCAATTTGCGCCTGCTTGCTGTAATGTTCTATAAAGCCAGCTCCATCAGTATAATTTTTGATATCTATACTTTTCATTGTGGCTAAGTTACTTACCCCGGCCTCTATACTAGGTTTGACCACTGTTAATTTTTTGGTTTCAGGGTCAATCGTAAATTTATGAGGGGCGGCAGTAGCAATAAGCTTAGAATTGAACTTTCTATCATCAATATTATCTTCAATAAATTGTGTCTGGCTATCTGTGAATCCCCATCCTTTTTCAGCAGCATAATGAATGCCGCCAATAAAGCGTTCATAGCCAGCCCTATCAAGTTTTGAGGGTCCTTTAACACTGGCCATTCGTTTAAAGTCTTCTTTCGATACACCCTCAAATTCCCCTTCGTATTTTTTGACTCTTTTTTGAGCCTCAGCCGGACCTTCAGTAATCATTTTTAATCCTACCCCTTGCAATCCCGGAATCCGGCTGCTAGCTAAAGTTTGACCAACTTGTTGATATGGTTTTGATTCTTTTATCGTTTGGATGGTTCTTAGGGCGCCAAAGCCCGCAACTGCCACTCCGGCTCCAACAATTGCTTTTTGGGCTACTTTATAACCTGATTCAATCTGTTTAATTCCTAAGGCTTTAGCCACGACTTGTACTGCTTGAACGAAAACAACCACTAACACTGCATAAGCAGCCAAAGTTATAAAATTCGCTTCATTAAGTTGACTTTGAAGAGTATTAGTAAGTTGATTTAAAATAATGAGAATAAAATATAAAGTAAAGGCAATGGCAGGCAGAGAAATAATTGCCTGGGTAAAATAATTTCTCCAAGTGTCCCATAAAGGATTCCCGTTCTTTCCTTTAACAGGAATAACAAAAGCGGCAAAACCCAAAGGAGAGAGAATAAGAGTAAGCCATAAAGTAACTACTCGAGTAACAACAAACAGCAGTAAGCCGATGAATTGGAAAATAAAGGCCCCGGTTAAAATCAAACCAACAGCCGAACCAATGGTAAAGTTCCAGTCTGCTTTACTAGCAGAAAAAGCACAGGCTAATTTTGTAATCGTTTCGGAAATTATTTCCCATAAACTATATCCCCCTCCTTGGGTTAAAAAATAAGTGGTAAGAAAATTAGAAAGATCTACGAGAATACCGCAGATAACTAAACTAAAGTTAACCAGAAGAGCAATAACAACGATTCTCCAAAGCAGTTTGTCCCAACTATATTCTTTCAATTTTAAAATTGTCGCCAGAGCCATAAAAATAGTAGCAAGAATAAGTACAAGATTTGCTAAATCTCGGCTAAATTGCCATAACTGAGTTTCGACAACGAAATTTACATAACCACCAAAATTTATAGGGTTTAAAAACCAATCAAAAGCGCCAATAATAACCCAAAGAATCAGTTTTAAAATTGCGGTGATAGCAGTTAGAATTGCGCCGATTAACCAATTAAAAGGAGAGGAAAGAATGCTCCAGAAATTTAACCGCGGAAGACCAATCATACATTCAAAATCTGCCTCTTTTCCTCCTTCATAAGAACCAACTAAAAAATTAACACCTCCTCCTCGTATAGTAGCGGCACTAGAAGATAAAAGTTCAAGTAAGTTTTTGTCAGCTTCGTTAGAAGTTGTACAATAGTTACAAAGTTTCTTTAGGGTTGCATCTGTTTTTCCTGCGTTTGATTCACAGATAATCTTCATAGCCTTGTCTATATTTTCTGGGCTGAAGTCCTTACAGCCACCGAGTAATAAGTTACGTAAAGCCCAAATTTGTTCCCCAGTGAAAGGGTCAGGATAAACTAACCAGCTAGTTCTCCCTTCCCAGCTCTTTTTACCAAAGTAAGAAGATAAAGTAGTTGGGCAGCCCGTAGAAGGACTACCATTTAATTGGCAGCATAAAAATTTATAATCAGTTCCTGAATTACAAAAACTAGGGTTCTGTGCCTCGCTAGTATTTGGCCTAAATAAGATTATGCTGCTAAGAAAAAGAAGTCCTATTGCCAATGAAATTTTAGTTTTTGAGAGAATTTTCATTGTAAAGTATTTAATTTGTTATTGGGAATGTAATTGATATTCAGGCAATTTCAAAAAAGCATTGTAGCCGCTAGGAACAAAAGGCATTGTTCTTCTTTCAAAATATTGGCAGGCGTTTTGAAGGTTGGGATATAAAGAAATGAGATTACAAGCACCTTTTGAGATATAAGGAACAAAAATGTTGGCATGAATATCTTTCATTCTTTTCATAATAATTCCGGCTGCCATACTTGATGGAGGATTAATGATTTGAAAATTATTGCTTTTGATAAATTGCGGCGGTTGAGGATAACTATTACCGAAAATATTTTTAAAAGGATTATCATTGGTAAAATAACCGTATTTCTTTGGGGTTGTCATTCCTTCAGTGGCAAAATAACCTTTTTGAGGGGTGTCCGTGCCGATAAAAGCATAGGGGATTAATCCATAATAAACTTGATATTCAGGGAAAATATTTTCTAAATTATTCTGTAGATCTTTTGCGCTAAAAGAATAATGTTCAAATACCCCACCCCACCACAAAACTGCTTTTACTACGCACCAGTCATGGTAAATATTATCATTTGCATCAATGCCACTGGTAAAAGTAATATAATAGGATTCATTTTTAACTACATCGCGAAAATAGCCAATAATATCCCCTTCTAAATAATAGAACTCCCTACACTCTGTATTATAAACAGTTCGAGCGTTTGTTTTATTTAATGATTTATTTTGTTTAATTAAGCAAAAACTGCCAATTAATAGGATAATGGCAATTAGAAGATAGGTTTTTTTCATAGATAAATTCACAGTTTTTATTTTATTTAATTATACAATAATTATTTTTTAAATCAAAGCAAATTTTCGGCTATTTTTTGCCAATCATCTGTAAAGAGGTTTTGGGCCCTTGAATTTGGAGTAATCTTCAATATGTTGAAGATATCCTTTACTTTTTGTTTGTTTAAAGACAGATTTTCTGAAAGATTATTAATTAATAGCTTTCTTGGTTGAGAAAAACCAGCTTTTATTACTTTAATTACCCCCTCTTTTTCATTTTTACTGGAAAATATTTCGGGTTTTAAAGCCAATTTAATAATTGCCGAATTTACCTTAGGCTTTGGCCAAAAATTATCTTTTGAAACAAAATCAACAATTTTAATTTCAAAAAATAATTGGAGGAGAGCTGCTAAAAGATTTGTTTTTGGCGGTTTTGCTTTTATTCTTAGTGCCACTTCTTTTTGTACCATTAAGACGATTATTTTTGGTTTTTTTTCTAAGTTAATTAAAAGTCGAAAAAGATAAGAAGTAAGATAATAAGGAATATTCCCAACAAGCTTGAAGTTTGACTTTGAGGTTTGTTTGGCGATTGTTTTTTGGAATTTGGTATTTTTTAAGATATTTCTAATATCCCCTTTAATGATTTTTAAATTAGGATTATTTTTAAACCGCTCTTTTAAAAAACTGTACAAAGACAGGTCTTTTTCAATTGCAATAATCTCAACCTCATTTTCTAAAAGAATTTCAGTTAAAGACCCTGTTCCTGGTCCAATTTCAATCACTACCTCTTTCGGTTTTAACTCTAACTCTTTAATAATTTTCTCAAAATAACGGCGATTTTTTAAAAAAACTTGACCTAAACGTTTTTTTGGTTTTAGAACTTGACTTAACATAATGGTTTGATAAAATAGAAGAAGAGTCTTAAAAGGCTCTTTTTTATTAAAGTATACTATTCCTACTCTTAGAAAACAACTTAAAAAACGTCAAATTTTAATAGTTTTTTTAGTTTTTATTTTAGCGAAATTTTATTGGGCACTTAAAGCCCTTACTTTGTATTTAAGAAGCCGATTTGGGATTTTAGAAAAACAAAAAGTCCTTCCGCCTTATTTAGGGGAGGGGTTAATTATTTTAGTTCTTGTTTTTTTGGTTATTAATAATAACTATTTAAACAAATCGGCAATCTTTTCTAAACAAAGTGGATTCGAGGAAAGAATCAAAGAGTCAAATATATTTGTTGAAGGTTCAAATAATCTGTTTTCCAAAACTGCTTACGCTTTTTTTGACGTCATGAAAGTTGACGGCAATCAAATTACCTTATCTGAATTTGAAAAAGAGATTAGCGAGGAAAAAAATTACTATTTTGTAATTGAAAATTCTGCTTTATATGCCAATAATTCGCCTTTTGGTTTTTATCTACCCTCTATAAATAGACATGGAATTATTAAATATTTAGTGAAAGAAGGAGATACTTTAGGAAAAATTGCCGCTGATTTTGGTGTTAGTTTAAATACAGTTATTTGGGCAAATAATTTGAAATCAAACGCCGTAATAAAACCAAATCAAGAACTTGTTATTTTACCCGTTTCCGGAGTTTTACATAAAGTTAAAAAAGGCGAAACCCTGTTTTCAATTGCTAAAAAATATAAAGCAGATTTAAATGAAATTATCGCTTTTAATAATTTAGACAATAATAAAAAAGCAATAATTATCGGTCAGGAATTAATTATTCCCAATGGAAGTTTAACTACAACTAATGTTTCTTCTGTTTCTTCTGTTAGCGGCCTGAAGCCGATGACAGAAGATACCAGTAATTGGCCGGAATATAAAAATTATTATGCTTATCCGACAAGTGGCGGTTGGAACAAAGGTGTTCTTCATTATTATAATGCGGTTGATATTATTAATTCTTGTGGTTCGCCTATTTATGCTTCAAATGAAGGGATGGTTAGTGAAAGCAGATGGAACAATTTAGGTTATGGCAATATAATAAAGATTCAGCATTTAAATGGCACTTTGACTGTCTATGGTCATTTAAGTGAACTTTTAGTAAAAGAAGGACAACAGGTGGCGCAAGGACAATTAATAGGAAGAATGGGTAATACCGGTAATGCCAACGGTTGTCATTTACATTTTGAAGTCCGGGGAGCAAAAAATCCGTTTGTTTTGAAATAAGAAGATTCCTATTCATTGATTTTCAGTTCCATTTTGTATCTTAATGCTTCGGCTAAATGCTCATATCTTATTTTTTCTGAGTTGTCCAAATCAGCAATCGTCCGGCTGATTTTTAGTAATCGGTGATATGAGCGAGCGGATAAAGTATATTTATCAACTGCTTTTTTAAGAAGGGCTTCTGATTCTTTATCTAACTGGCAAAATGTTTCTATTTCAGAAATTCCCATTTCCGCATTAGTAAAAATATTTCTTTTTTGTTTTTGAACGATTATTTTAAAACGTTCTTTTTGCAGGTCGCGGCACTGATTAATCTTTTGTTTGATTTCAAAAAAATTATTAGTTGAAGGTTTGTTTTTCATTTCTTCAAAGGAAAGGCGATTAACTTCAATAATTAAATCAATTCTGTCTAGAAGAGGACCGGAAATTTTTTTCCGATAGCGAATAATATCAGCGGCGGAGCAAGTGCACTCTTTTTTTGGGTCGCCAAAGTACCCGCAAGGGCAAGGATTCATCGCTGCAATCAGAATAAATTTTGCCGGAAAAACTATTCGGCCTTTGGCTCGAGAGATAGAAACTGTTCCTTCTTCCAGCGGTTGCCTTAGACTTTCTAAAACATCGCGCCGAAATTCGGGTAATTCGTCCAGAAACAAAACTCCGCGATGAGAGAGGGTAATTTCTCCTGGTTTTGGCCAGGTGCCGCCGCCGACAATAGCGGCTAAAGAAGAAGAATGGTGAGGGTTGCGAAACGGCCTTTTTGTGATTAAAAACTGATTATTGTTTAAAAGGCCGCTGATACTGTAAATTTTTGTTACTTCGATTGATTCTTCAAAAGAAAGTTTTGGCAAAAGGCTTAGAAATGCTTTGGCTAAAAGAGTTTTACCAGCGCCTGGGGGCCCAATCATAAGCAAATTATGTCCGCCAGCAGCAGAGACAGTTAAGGCTCTTTTAGCAAACTCTTGGCCATGAATTTGGCTGAACTCGGCTGGTATTGTATTTTGATTTTCTTGGAATTTTTGAGTTTCAAGAGAATTTTTATGATTATCGCTTAAAGTCAATTTTCCTTCTAAAAAAGCAATCGCTTCTTTTAAATTATTTAAGCCGACAATTTTTAAATTTTTTACGCCGGCTAAAGCCTCGGAAGCATTTTCTTTTGGCAAAACTAAATATTTAAAATTATTTTCCTCAGCCCACAAAGCAATTGGCAAAACCCCAATCACGGGTTTTAGATTCCCCTCTAAATCAAGTTCGCCAATAAAAATTTTATTTTCAAAATTAAAAGGAGGAATTTGGCCAGAAGCCAGAAGATAACCAATAGCAATTGACAAGTCATAATAAGAGCCAAATTTTTTTAAGTCAGCTGGCCCTAAATTAATAGTAATTTTTTTATTTGCCCTTAAAGGAGATTTGGCGCCAATATTTTTTATAGCGGCTGAGACTCGTTGTTTTGCTTCTAAAACTGCTGTATCCGGCAGGCCGACAATATTAAAGGAATGAAGTCCGTCTGAGACATCGACTTCAACCTCAACCTTAGAAATTTCTAAACAAAAAACAGCGGCTGAATAAAGTTTTGCTAACATATTTCCCCGCTGTTTTTTAAATTTTTAAATTTTTCTATTTTTTGGCTGAACAACTAATACAGGTTCTGGCTGCGGGATTAACTTTTAATCTGGCAGTCTCAATCTCTTTGCCGCATTTCTCGCATTTGCCAAAACTACTTTCGTTAGTTTTGATTTTATTTAGAGCCTCAGTAACATCTTTAAGCCGGAGTTCTAAAGCGTATTCTAAAGCCAGAAGATTCTCGTAAGTATAGACTTCTTGAGCGCTTTCATCCGGGGCTGAGGTATGGACCCCCAAATCAGGAAAACGGGTATCATAATCCCCCTCCACCTTTTTATCTTTATCTGCAAACTTTAAAAGCTCTTTTTCCAAAAGAGCCTTTTCTTTCTCTAACTTCTTTTTTAATTCTTTTAAAATCTCTTTGTCCATATCTTAACCTCCTTCAAATATTAGAGGGAAAACTAAAAAAAGTCAACCCTTCACTTGCTAATTTAAAGTTATTCTGGTAAAATTTTAAAAATTGCGGGTGTCGTATAGTGGTTATTATGCGACCTTGCCAAGGTCGAGACGGCGGTTCGATTCCGCTCTCCCGCTCTAAAAAGATAACCCCTGTTTTAAAAAGGGGTTATTTTTTTATTTCTTCTAATATTTTTTTCGTTTCTTCAACTATCAAACTGTCTAAATCTTTTAAATATTCTTTCAAAAAATTTTCTTTTGCTTTGTTGTTGTCTAAAGAGAAAATTTTTGCCATCAGTGCCTTTTTTTCTTCATCTAAATTTTGATAAGCCCTTGAAAGAGCCCGCTCCAGAATTACATCATATAAAGCCTTAACTATTTCTTGTAATTCTGGAGGAAAAAGTTTTAAAAAATTTTGATCCATTTTACATAGTTATTGTTTTTAATTTTGGGTTAAATATTTTTATTTTTTGCCAACTGAAGCACCGCTTATTTTGTCCAGGAGCAGAAACGATAAGAGAGCAAATAGAATAGAGAGTGTTCCAATGCCAACAGATGTTGCCCAGCCTCCAGTTTTAGCAGTTTCCATTGCTTTATTTAACCAGGGGTATTTTTTTTCTAGGTTTTCTGCTTTTTCTTGGTTTTCTTTGGAAGAAAGGAAATTTTGGATTGCCCCTATTTTTTCTATAAGTTTGGGGTCTTTTAATGTTTCCTGCATTGCTTTTTGAAAATCAGGATTGTTTATTAGTTCACTTGCTTCTTTTAAAAATTCTCCTGCTAATTGTGGTTTCTCTTTTAATAATTTTTCAAAATCCATCTCGTCCTTACCAAAATATTTTTCTTTTATTTCTTTAAGTCGCTCTTCAACTGGTTTAGGTGTTTTTTCGGCTATTTCTTGAAAAGAGGGATATTTCTGGGCCATTTTGTTTAATGTTTCCTCTCTTTTACTCTCTTCCATATTTTTTATCTCAAGTAATTCTGAAAATAATTTTTGTTTTTCTTCTTTATCTAGAATAGGCTGGGCATTAGATTGGACATCGATTAACTTGTCCTTTATAGTCTCTATTTTTACTCCGCGGATGAATAAAGTTTTTGCCACTTCAGTTGTAGCAGATTTGTCTAGAGAGGGGATTTTATTTTTTTCAAGGTCATCAGGGTTAAATTTATTTTTAATGAGCTCCTGGATCCGACTTCGCTTAATTAAATGTTCTTGAATAAATTTTTGAATGTTTTCAGTTTCTTGGTCAACCTCATTGTTTGACTTATCAATGTTATAGGCCATTATGAAAGATACCTCTCTACTGAGTTTTTCATATTCATAAGCTTCTTCTGTCTTAGGGTCATCAGGGTTAGACAGATGAGGAATTAATTGTTCGTATGAGTTTAGGGCCTTGGTCAGGAGCTCATAATTATCAACATAACCAATTTTGGCGCATTGGCGAATAACTGCCGGATATTGTTTTTTTTGCTCTTCCTCGTTTAGATTTTCGATTATTGCCAAACGTTCATTTAATTCATTTAATAATTCATTCTCGATATTCACCAATTCTGCTGCTTCTTCATAAGAAGAAGCTTCTCTTTTATTGATTTTTTCTTTCATTCTAGAGGCTTCCTCCCACGCCTCGTCTTCACTATATGGTTTTTCCATAGTTATATTTCTACTGACCTTTTTTATTTACTCTTTATTTTCTCACTTTTATTATTTCATCAACCAAACCGTATTTTTTTGCCTCTTCCGGAGTGAGCCAGAAATCTCGGTCTGTATCTTTTTCCACTTTAGAAATTGGTTGAGAAGTATGTTTTGCTAAAATTTGATTTAACTGGGTTTTGACTCTGACAATTTGTTTGGCTGCAATTTCTACGTCTTTCGCTTGACCTTCCGCTCCTCCCATTACCTGATGAAGCAAAATTTCCGAATTAGGCAAAGCATATCTCTTTCCTTTTTTGCCAGCAGCTAGGATAACTGCGGCTCCTGAAGCAGCCATTCCCATACAAAAAGTCGCCACATCTGGTTTTACATATTGCATGGTGTCATAAATTGCCAACGTCGCAGTCACTGAACCACCGGGAGAATTAATGTATAAAAGAATATCTTTTTTTGGATTTTCATGTTCTAAAAAAAGAAGTTGAGCAATAATAGTATTAGCCAAACCATCACTAATCGGACCGCCTAAAAAAATAATCCTTTCTTTTAAAAGTCGTGAATAAATGTCATAAGCCCTTTCTCCCATTGGCGATTTTTCAATGACCATTGGAATTAAAACTGAGCCTTCGGAGGTTTCACTGACAAAATTGTTTGAAAATTTGACCATTTTATTAAGAAATTTTATTAAGTTCGTCTATCTAATATTAATTTTTTTTAAAAGATTTGTCAAATGGAAACATTATATAGTATAATAATTTTAATTTTTATGGAAATTTATGGAAAAAGTGTCTTTAATTATTCCTACGTATTCTAAATTTTTTTGGCTTAAGAATACAATTTTAAAATTAAAAGAAAATTTTCCTCAGGCAGAAATTATTGTTGTAGATGACGGAAGCAAGGATAAAACTTTCAAGATTCAAGAAATTTTTGGCTCTCAGATTGTTTATCTAAAAAATGAAACCAATCAGGGCAAGGGCGAAAGTTTAAGAAAAGGTTTTAAAGTTGCTCAAGGAGATTTTTTGATTTTTACCGACGATGACTTGCCTTATGGTGTAGAAGGAATTTCAAAAATTTTAAACGAACTTGAAAAAGGAGGGGATTTGGTTATAGGGATAAGAGAGCAGTTTTACAGCGACGTTTTCTATAAAAAAATAATGAGGCCGGTTTTGTACTGGATGAATTTTGTTTTTTTTGGTTTGAAATACCCCGATACTCAATGCGGATTAAAAGGTTTTAAAAAAGAAGTTGGTAAAAAACTTTTTAATTTGTCTTTTATTAAAGGTTTTGCCATTGATGTTGAGATTTTATATCTGGCAAAAAAATTTAATTTTAAAGTTAAAGTGATCAAAGTTAAACAGGAAGACACTGCCAGGTCAACTTTTAAAATGCCAGAAATCATTAAAATGTTTTTTGAACTTTTAAAAATTAAAATCCATCGTTATGAAATCAACATTAAAGAAAAATAGGGGGAATTGGGCTCCTTTAATAGTTTCTTTAGTGATTTTAGGAATGGTTTATTTTTTTCTTTTGAGTAAAATCCCTTTCAATTTGGTTTTATCTAAAAATTTGGTTTCCGGAGGTGATACTGGCTCTCATAATTATATTGCTTACTATGCGAGCAAAATTTTTCCTAAATTTAAGTGGTGGTCGCCTGATTGGTACGCCGGCTTTCCCTTTTTGTATTTTTATCCTCCCTTTTTATACTATTTAGTGGCTTTTTTCAATAAAATTCAGTTAATTCCCTGGAACATTGGTTTTAAAATTGTCACTCTCTTGGGGACTTTGCTTTTGCCGATTTTAATATATTTATGTTTACAATTCTTAGATTTTAAATATCCAATACCTCTTTTAGGTAGTGTTTTGTCTCTCTTTTATATTTTTCTAGAAAAGTTTTCAATTTATGGGGGTAATCTTCCCTCGACTTTGGCTGGAGAATTTTCTTATTCTTTAGGTTTTGGACTATTTTTTGTTTTTGCGGCTTTGCTTGTAAAAGGTAAAGAGAAGAAAAACCTTTGGCTTTTGAACTGTTTTCTTTTGGCCATAATGGTTGTGATTCATCCTTTTTCCGTAATAATGGCGGTAATATTCGGTTTTTTTATTTTTCTTGAATCAGTATTTAGAAAAAAAGCGAAAGAAGTTTTTTTCTATCTTTTTAAAGTTTATGGTTTAGCCTTTCTTTTGAGCGCCTTTTGGTCTTTGCCTTTTTTAATGCTTTTGCCCTATACGGCAAAAATGAATTGGACAAGAATTATTAAATTGGATGAGATTTTTCCTCCGACTTTGGTTGTTTTTGAAATTATCGCAATTTTGACTATTATCTCAAGTTTATTTTTTAAAGAAAAAAGAAAAACAATTCTGGTTTTTATTTTAATGCTGGTAGCGGCTTTAGTTCCTTATTTTGTTTTAAATAATTCAAGTATTTGGAATACCCGTTTTCTACCATTCTTTCTAATGACAATGATTATTATTTCTGCCATTGGTTTAGGTACTGCTTATCAATTTGTTCAAAAAGAAGCAACAAAGAGAACGAAAGGAAGAAAAAACTTTAAAATTAATATTGTTTTTTCGCTCTTTTTAATTGGTGCCTCTTATTTTTTGATTTTTGGCTATCTTAATTCTACTATTTCTTTTATTCCCTTTTGGCTAAAATGGAATTATGAAGGTTTTGAGTCAAAAGGCGAATGGGGAAAAATCGTTGAATTAAACAAGTATCTAAAAGATCTGCCTTATGGCAGAATAATGTGGGAATATCGGGAAGAATACGATAAATTCGGCACCCCAAGAATTTTAGAGGATTTGCCAATTTGGACTGGGAAACCGACTTTTGAAGGCCTCTTAATTGAATCAGGAATGTCCAGCTATTTTCATTTTATTAATCAAGCAGAAACCACCAAAACTCCAACTTCAGCAGTAGCAGGATTTGAATATCCGCCATTTAATTTTGAAAACGGGGCAAAGCATTTAAAATTTTTCGGTGCCAATTATTTTGTTGCCTATACCAAAGATATTAAAGATTTATCGGAGCAATATTTTGAAAAATTAAAAGATATTAATGATTTTACAGTTTACAGTATTCCTGATTCAGAAATGGTTGAGGTTTTAAAAGAAATTGATTTAAAACCAAAAACCAAAGATTGGATAGACAAGTCAATTTCTTGGTATAAGAAAATGGATCTTGAAAAACCGATAGTTTTCTACCAAAATCGTAAAGAGTTTGAAACAATTAAAAACTCTATTAAAAAAACTGAACCAATAGAAGGCTCAGTTGAAGTAATTTTGACTTCAGATGATAGTTTAACTTTTACCACCCAGAATTTAGGCCAACCCCACTTAGTTAAAATTAGTTATTTCCCCGGCTTCAAAGTAACCGGCGCTAAAGGCCCATTTTTAGTCAGCCCCTCGTTTATGATGGTTATTCCTTTTCAAAATGAAGTGACTCTGAAATATGGATATAATTTATGGGACAAAATTGGTTTGGCTCTCTCGTTAATATCAAGTATTTATTTACTCTATAAATTGCTTAATTTGAGTTTGATTGATTTTCTAAAAAGACGAAAACTTTCTCATTTTGAATCAAATTAACAACAAATTCTTTTAGTTGTTGGGGGTTGATTTTTTCTTTTAAACTTTCATCTGAAACTTGACTAATGATTCTTTCCGTTTTTTCTTGAATTTCCTCTTCTGAAATAGAGATATTCTCTTTTATTGCTATTTCCCTCAAAATTAAACCAATTTTTACTCTTTTAGACGCTGTTTCTCTTAAATCTTTTTCTAGATCCTTTTCAGTTTTTTTTATTTGTTCTAAGTATTTTTCGTAAGGAAGCTCCATTTCTTCTAATCTTACTTTTAATTCCTCAATCATTTTTTGGATTTCTGTTTCAATTAAAATTTCCGGCAAATCCCATTCAATGTTTTCCATAATTTTTTCCAATAACTCTATTCGCCATTTTTCTGTTTCTTTTTGTTCTTTTTCCATTTTTACCCCCTCTCTAATATTTTTCTTTAGATCCTCAAGATCTCTGAAGTCTCCCAGAGAATGGGCAAATTCATCATCTATTTTTAAAATATCTCCTTCTTTTGCATTTTTATTTCGGCTTAAATAAATCCATTTTAAAGTTTCTTCTATTTCATTTTCTGAAACAGAAATTTCTTTTTTCTTTTTAAATTCTTTAGCAATATTTTTATAGTCAGGCAAAATTATTTCTTTTAATTGAGCAACTTTTATTTGAAATTCCATTTCTTGGTCCGGGATAATTTTTGTAATTTTAATTTCAGGATAGCCGAGAGCGTTAATTTTCTCTTTCAAGATTATTTTTGGATAAATTTCTTCAATCGCAAAACTGGCAGTTTTTTCTGCTAACTCTGTTGGAGGAATTTTTGTTTTTGCTAATTCCAATGGAACTTTACCTTGGCGATAGCCGTTCATTTGGACTGATTTTGCCAATTCTTCTATTGCCTTTTCTTTAAAGGGCAAAAGGTCATTTTTATCGAGTTCAATTTTGATTTCTACTATTGAATTCGGCTGATTAGTGATTGTGTATTTCATAATGTTTATCTTATTCGTTTTGATTTTCTTTGTTTTTTTCTTCGGTTTCGGATGTTCCTCCTTGAATAACCTCTTCGGGATTTAAAACTGAACGGACATCTATTTTCCAACCAGTTAATTTAGCGGCTAATCTTACATTCTGACCATTTCTGCCAATGGCTAGCGAAATTTGATCTGGCGGCACAAAGACTCTAATTTCCCGACGTTCGGAAATAATCTCCGCTTCTGAGACTTTTGCCGGACCTAAAGCCAAAGCAACATATTTTGATGGTTCTTCAGAATAAGGAATAATATCAATTTTTTCTCCATTTAATTCATCAATAATTGTCGCTACTCTAATGCCTTTTTGCCCGACGCAAGAACCAACTGGGTCAATATTTTCGTCTTTTGAGGAAACGGCAATTTTTGTTCTGCTTCCTGCTTCTCTGGCGATTGACTTTATTTCTACTATTCCTTCGGCGATTTCCGGCACTTCGGCTTCAAAAAGTTTTGAGACAAATTTTGGATGGGAGCGGGATAGAAAAATTACTGGCCCTTCTCCCCTGTCTTCCAACTTTAAAACATAAAATTTTTTTCTTTCGCCAACTTGGTAATGTTCCCCCGGAATTCCTTCAGAAGCAGGCATAATTCCGAATGTTTTTCCCAAATCAACATAAACATTTCTTCTTTCAATTCTTTGAATCACGCCACTAATAATTTTATTTTCCTTTTCTTTAAATTCTTCCAAAATAATTTGTTTTTGGATTTCATGAATTTTTTGCAAAATTACTTGTTTGGCAGTTTGAACCGCAATTCTGGAAAAATCACTTTTTACTTCTTGAGGGGTAATAAGTTCGTCTAACGGTTTGAGATTAGGATTTATTTTTTGCGCTTCTTCTAGAAGAATATGTCTTTCTGGATTGAATTTAATTTTTTTTGGTTTTATTTCTATTTCAGTTTCTGAATTCTCAAATTTTTCTTCCTTTTGAGGAAGCTCTTCCTCGCCTTCTTCAATTAACATTGACGGTTCCACTACTATTTTAACCTGAAAAAATTCAACATTGCCGGTGTTAATATCTAATTTAGCCCGAATAATTTGGGGTTTCTTTCCATATTCTTTTTTATAGGCAGCAGCCAAAGCTCCTTCTATTGCCTCAATCACTTTTTCTTCTGGAATGCTTTTTTCTTCGGCAATTTGCCGGATAAATGGCTTGATATTTTTTAAATTAAGCATATTTATTAAGAAAGACCGCCCTTGGCGATCTTTTGATTATCTTACCTAAAAAAATTTCGAAAGTCAAGAAATAGAAAACTTAAGAGAAGTAATTAGTTTAATGAGATAAAAAAGGGAAAGTAAAATAAGAAAAGAGAGAACAATGATGTTCTCTCTTTAAGATTTTATTTTATTCCTGGATCGCCTTTACCCTTGTCACCTATTTTCTCAAGCACCAGTGCAGCATTTTTTATTCCACCCCACTCCTTATCATCTAATGCCCTAATCAATTTATTAACAGCCTTTGATCCAATATTAACAAGGGCCTCTACAGCATAGTTTTGTATAGACCAACTATTATAGCTATCTAATGCCCTAATTAATCTATCAACAGCTTTTGGATCACCTATTTTCCCAAGCGCCAGCGCAGCCTCTTTTCTCACCTCCCAGCGCTCATCATCTAATGCTCTAATTAATCCATCAACAGCTTTTGGGTCACCTATTTTCCCAAGCGCCAGCGCAGCCTCTTTTCTCACCTCCCAGTCCTCATCATCCAATGCCCTAATTAATCTATCAACAGCTTTTGGATCACCTATTTGTCCAAGCGCTCTTGCAGCATTTTGTCTCACCTCCCAATAAAAATTATCCAATGCCTTAATTAATCCATCAATAGCTCTTGGATCACCTATTTCTCCAAGCGCCCATGCAGTCCAGTGCATCACGCACTCATTATCCAATGCCTTAATTAATCTATCAACAGCTTTTGGATCACCTATTTTCCCAAGCGCCAGCGCAGCCTCTTTTCTCACCTCCCAGCGCTCATCATCTAATGCTCTAATTAATCCATCAACAGCTTTTGGATCACCTATTTCTCCAAGTGCCAATGCAGCCTGTTCTCTCACTTGCCAAACCTCATCATCCAATGCCCTAATCAATTTTTTAACAGCTCTTGGATCACCTATTTGTCCAAGCGCCAATTCAGCATTTATTCTCACCTCCCAAACCTCATCACCCAATGTCCTAATCAATTTTTTAACAGCTTTTGGATCACCTATTTGTCCAAGCGCTCTTGCAGCATTTTGTCTCACCTTCCAAACCTCATCATCTAATGCCTTTATTAATCTATTAACAGCTCTTGGATCACCTATTTCCCCAAGTGCCAATGCAGTATCTTTTCTCACATGCCAGCTCTCATTATCTAACGCCTCAATCAATTTATCAATAGCCTTTGCTCCAATATTAACGAGTGCCTTTGTAGCGTTTTCTTCTGCGTCATAATCATTTAATGCCCTAATTAATCTATTAACAGCTCTTGGATCACCTATTTTTCCAAGCGCCAATGCAGCCTCTTTTCTCACATGCCAGTCTTCACTACCTAATGCCACTATTAATATATTAACAGCTCTTGGATCACCTATTTCCCCAAGCGCTCTTGCAGCATTTCTTCTTATATATGTGTCGTTGCTCCAGACTAATGCTACGCCCAATTCAACAATAGCCTTTGGTCCAATATTAGCAAAAGCCTTTGTAGCATTTTCTTCTACATCATAGCTGATATCACCTAATGCCTTTATTAATCTATTAACAGCTTTTGGATCACCTATTTGTCCAAGCGCCCATGCAGCCTCTGCTCTCACATGCCAATTATTAGCATCCAATGCCTTAATTAATCCATCAACAGCTCTTGGATCACCTATTTGTCCAAGCGCTCTTGCAGCATTTTGTCTCACCTGCCAATAAAAATTATCCAATGCCTTAATTAATCCATCAACAGCTCTTGGATCACCTATTTCTCCAAGCGCCCATGCAGCCCAGTCCATCACGCACTCATCATCCAATGCCTTAATTAATCCATCAACAGCTTTTGGATCACCTATTTGTCCAAGCGCCCATGCAGCTTCTTCTCTCACATGCCAGTCCTTATCACCTAATGCCTTAATAAATCCATCAACAGCTTTTGGATCGCCTATTTGTCTAAGAGCTGTTGCAGCATTTTTTCTTACATATTTGTTGTCGCTCTGGGATAATGCTACAATCAATTTATTAATAGCCTTTGATCCAATATTAACAAGGGCCTCTATAGCATTTTCTTCTACGTTATCGCTGGAATCACCTAATGCCTTAATTAATCCATCAACAGCTTTTGGATCGCCTATTTTCCCAAGCGCCCATGCAGCTTCTTCTCTCACACCGCTGTCCTTATCATCTAATGCCCTAATTAATCCATCAACAGCTTTTGGATCACCTATTTCTCCAAGCGCTCTTGCAGCCTCTTCCCTCACAAACTCGTCGCTAACGCCTAATGCCCCGATTAACTTCTTAACATCCGAATTCATCTTTTTACCTCCTTTTTTAATTTACTGTCTATTGTGACAGCTAACTAGATATTTTCAAAGAAAACATCTCAAGAATATCCAGATAGCTATCACAATAGAACATTTAATTTTTAATGAACTGAAAATATTATACGTCTATATTGTGAATTTGTCAAGAAGATTTTTTTAAAAATAATTTTTATCTTTTTAAATAATTTTGTTATAATAAAAAAGTTGATTTTTTAAAATAAATTTTAATGAAGAAAAAATATTTTATTTTTTTGGTTTTAATTTGCGTTTTATTACTCTTGTTTTCTCTTCAAGAAAAATTTTTTCAATCAGAAAATAAAAATAAAAAAGAGAGAATATTAATATTCTCTCTTTATGATTCTATTTTATTTTACTACTCGGATCACTATTTTTCCAAGTATCCATGCAGCTTTTCTTCTTATTTCCTCGTCGTCGCTACTGACTAATGCTTCAATCAATTTATCAACTGCCTTTGATCCAATATTTACGAGTGCTTCTTCAACATTTCTTATCACACTAGAATCATAATCGCCTAATGCCCTAATTAATTTATCAACAGCTCTTGGATCACCTATTTTTCCAAGTGCCAATGCAGCCTGTTCTCTCACTTGCCAGTCCTCATCATCTAATGCCCTAATCAATTTATCAACTGCCTTTGGATCACCTATTTTTCCAAGTATCCCTGCAGCTTTTCTTCTTATTTCCTCGTCGTCGCTACTGACTAATGCTTCAATCAATTTATCAACTGCCTTTGATCCAATATTTACGAGTGCTTCTTCAACATTTCTTATCACACTAGAATCATAATCGCCTAATGCCCTAATTAATTTATCAACAGCTCTTGGATCACCTATTTTTCCAAGTGCCAATGCAGCCTGTTCTCTCACTGGCGGCCATTCCTCATCTAATGCCTTAATTAATTTAACAACTGCCTTTGGATTACCTATTTTTCCAAGTACCAATGCAACACTTCTTTTTACACCCCAATCTGTATCGCCTAATGCCCTAATTAATTTATCAACTGCCTTTGGATCACCTATTTTTCCAAGTGCCAATGCAGCTTCTTCTCTC
>DAOOKJ010000002.1:0-66881 GCA_035385585.1 Minisyncoccota bacterium
TTAATTTTAATTTTATCGTTAGGAGTGATACTTCACCTTTTTCATTATTTAAGAGGCGGATTGACTTATTTGTTGAGTAGGAGTCATCGGAGTTCTGATGAGCTTGGTTCCCATCAAGAGCAAAGTTATCAGGACGAGATACAGCGGCTTCGAGCCGCTGAAGCGGGGAAACCGCGGTTCTGTGAAACAAATAAGCCGATTCGCCTTTCTCTTTTATATTTTTGGCTTCCTTGCGCTTTACTTGTTTTAATCTTAAATGATATAATAAGTAAATGGCCTGTAATAAAATATTTTAAAATCACCAGTTGATTGTAGATTTATGCTTAATATTCCTTTAGAACAACTGAAAAAACTTTTAATCGAAAATGGGTTATTGACTGAAGCCGATTTTGAGAGCGCTTTAAAAGAATCTCAAAGAACAGAAAAAAATTTGGTAGATATTTTGATTTCACGTGGATTTTTAACTCAAGATTACTATGCTGATTTAGCGGCTAGTTATCTCAGAATTGAGAGGGTAAAGTTAGTTGGTCGGACAATTCCAAAAGAAGTTATATCTCTTATTCCTGAGGATATTAGCAGAACCAGAAATGCGGTTGCTTTCGAAAAACTGGATAATACTTTAAAAGTGGCAATGCTAGACCCGGTGAATTTAGAAACTTTAAATTTTTTGGAAAAATATACCGGCTATTTTATTAAGCCATATTTGGCTTTAGATGAGGATCTGCAGGCTGCCTTTGCCCAATATGGCGCCGCTGCTTCTTCGGATTTTCAAAAGATAATCCAGGAAAGCATCCGCGCCTCTCTCAAATTAAGAGGACTAGAAGCAGAAAAAGCAGCAACAGAGTTTCCAATTGTTTCCTTGATTGATAATTTAATTTCCTACGCTGCTTCTTTGAATGCCTCTGATATTCATATTGAGATTTTAGCCGATGAGGTGTTGATTCGATTTAGAATAGATGGAGTACTTAAGGAAGTGTTAAGACTAGCGAAAGAAATTCATCCTGCGATAGTGGCAAGAATTAAAATTCTAGCGGGGCTGCAGATCGATGAACACAACAAACCTCAAGATGGCCGATTCAAATACAAATATGCCGATACTGTTTTTGATATCCGGGTTGCAATCATTCCTACTATGTATGGCGAAAAAGTAGAGATGCGTCTTTTAACCGGTTCAGTTAAGCCAATGAGCTTCGGGGAATTAGGAATGCTAGAAGAAACTATAAGAATCGTTGAAGAAAATATTGCTAAAACTCATGGAATGATTTTAGCTACTGGTCCTACTGGCTGCGGTAAGACTACTACCTTATACGCAATTTTAAATAAAATTAATCGGCCAGAGGTAAATATTATCACCATAGAAGATCCGATTGAGTATGAACTAAAATATGTTAATCAAATCCAAGTTAATCCAAAAGCGGGCATTGATTTTGCCAATGGTTTGCGGGCAATCTTAAGACAGGATCCGAATATAATTATGGTTGGAGAAATCCGCGATAATGAAACCGCAGAAATCGCCATGCACGCTGCTTTAACCGGTCATTTAGTTTTGTCTACCTTACACACTAATGATGCACCAACTGCTGTGCCTCGTCTTTTTGAAATGGGTATTCCACCATTTTTAGTTTCTGCCACCGTTAATATGGTCATTGCCCAAAGGTTAGTTAGAAGAATCTGCCGGGAATGCATTGAAAGTTATGAAGTGCCTAGTTCTGTTTATGAAGCAGTCAACCAGCAGTTAAAAATAAGTAAGGGCAAGTTCGCCCCGCTATTTAGACCAAAATTACTTTATAGAGGAAAAGGGTGCAAGTCTTGCGGTTATACTGGTTTCCGGGGCAGATTGGCCATTTATGAAGCATTTGATATTAATGAAAAAGTAAGGGAATATATTCAAAGGCCGGATTTCTCTATTGACGGTTTGAAAAACATCGCTTTTAGTCAGGGAATGAAAATAATGTTTGAAGATGGACTATCTAAAGCCGAATTAGGACAAACAACTATTGAAGAAGTACTGAGAGTGATAAAAGAATAAAGGGTTTTCTGGCTTAAACAAAAAAATAAAATATAGTTTACAAGAATAAATTGAGTGCTCGGTGCTCAATGTGATAGTAAAATTTACTTCGCATTGGGCTCGTAAATTTCAATCACATTAGTATGCTTTTTCATTACGTTGCTCAGGACAAACAAGGAAGAATAAAAGAAGGCAATGTTAGCCAGCCCAACCTTCAGGCAGCTTTAGATTTTTTAGCCAGCCAGAATTTAAAGCCAATTTCAGTCAGACCAATAGCACTTGAAAAGGCAAAAAAGGGAATAATAATTCGCAAAGAATCATTAAGTTTGACTGATAAAGTATTTCTAACTAAATATCTGTCTTTGATGCTGAAAGTTGGCACTGATTTATTTTCTGCCATTGATATTCTAATTGAAGATTTTGAATCAGGGCCAGCCAGGAGATTTTTGCTGGAAATAAGAAGTAATTTGGAAAAAGGCCAGCCATTTTATTTGGCTTTTCAAAACCACCCTGATTATTTTTCTCAAGTGGTCATAAATTTAATAAAAGCCGGGGAGAGCGCTGGAAATCTAGAAAAGACTTTGGAGCAAGTATCTTCTGACCTGGAAAGAGAAAAAGAACTTTCTAGTAAAGTAAAATCCGCCTTAATTTATCCAATGATATTAGTCGCCACCTCGTTTTTTATGATTATATTTCTTGCGACTTTCGCCATCCCCAAATTAAGCGAAATGTTTTTGTCAACCGGCAAAGAAGTGCCACTTTATACAAGAATAGTATTAGGTGTTGGAATGTTTTTAAACCGCTATGTTTTCATTGTTATTCCTTTAATTATCGGCGTTCCTCTGATTTTATATTTTTATTTTTCTAAAAATAAAACAGGGAAAATGTATTTTAATAATCTTTTAGAAAAAATTCCCGTAGTGAAGAATTTGGTAGAGAAAATGGCTTTAGAAAGGTTCGCTTCTGTTTTGGGCTCTCTAATTAAAGCTGGAATGCCAATTATTCAAGCGGTTGAGGTAACTGCTCAGGCAGTTGGCAATCCCAAATATGAGGCTTCATTAAATAGAATTGCAAAAGAATATTTGAGTAAAGGAATTTCAATCGGCGATTCTTTCAAAAGAGAGAAAATTTTTCCGGCAGTAGTGTCTAATCTATTAGCCATTGGAGAAAAAGCCGGTCACACAGAAGAGATATTATTTACTTTATCCACTTTTTACGAATCAGAAATAGATGTTGCTTTAAAAACTTTGGTTTCCTTTATTGAGCCGGCTCTTCTTGTTATAATCGGAATAATTGTTGGCGGTATTGCTCTGTCTTTAATAGTGCCGGTGTATCAGTTAGTGGGACAATTCTAAAAATAAATCAAAATTCAAAACTCAAAAGTCAAAATTATAATTCAAAATTTAAATTCAAAATTTAAATTCAAAATGCAAAAGTAAAGATTTTAAAATTTAAACTTTTTACTTGTAATTTCTTACCTGTCTAAACCCCGCCCTTTTTGAAAAAAGAGCAGGATTTAGCAGGGTGAAACTTTTGAGTTTTGAATTTATATTTTTATGTGTTTTCATACAAAATACAAAATACAAAATACAAAATACAGATTCCGCGGCTTTACTCTTGTAGAACTTCTTATTGTTATTGGTATTACTGCTACAATGGCAACGGTTGGCATTGGTTATTATATGAACCAGCAAAAAACTAAACTTTTAGAAACCACTGCTCAAGAGATTGTTAGTTATCTAAAATATGCCCAACAAAAATCAATCTCACAAGAACAGGGATTACAATGGGGAGTCCATTTTGAAAACCCCTCTTCTGGTCAGGATTTTTACGCTCTTTATACTGGGACCACTTATTCTAATCCAATTGAAACAAAATATCTCCCAGAAGGAATAGAATTTTCTATACCCCAAACAGCAAGTTCAGTCGATATTTCGTTTTCCAAACTCACAGGCAAAAATTATAGTGGAACTAACCAATCTGTTACCATTCTATCTACCTTTAATAATGCTACTACCACAATTACTGTTTCTTCTTTAGGATTAGTGACTTATCAATAAAGTAGCAATAACAATAATAAAATTTTATCGTCTTGATCTATTTTTTTCATGTTTTTCCATAGTCCCATTGACGAAGTCCGCATTTACAATCGGGTTCTTAGTCCCGCAGAAATTCAACAGCACTATAACTCCAGACAATAACTGACAGCAAAATTTCTAATTTTAAATTTCCAATTTTAAATTTTTAATTTTATAAATAAAAATAATTTCCTAAAAAATTTAGGCGGATAAAGTTGGTAATTAATTTGTGAAACACCAAATGCTCTTTACAAAATACAAAATACAAAATACAAAATACAGACTTTGTGGTCAATCTCTTTTAGAACTTCTTTTATCCATTGCAGTCGGGACAATTTTAATTGGCGGGTCGGTGCTATTAATGACTACTTCTTTAAGAAGTTATCAATCAATAAAACAACGATTAACTATTAATTCTTTATCTCGACAAGAAGCAGAGGTTATAATTTCCAAGGCTCAAGATAGTTGGCATAGTGTTTATGATTTAACAAGGGCAACAGATTATTATACTACTTCAACTAATAATGTTTGGAGTTTTAATTCTGGCAAAGAAGAATCCACAATTAATAATGTTTCTTATAGAAGATATTTCCAAGTGTTAGATGCTTTACGAGATGATTCAGGAAACATCGCTACTTCAGGAAATACTGACCCAAATACTTTAAAAATCAATGTTTTTTTGGAATACGGAATTAATTACAATTCTTCTTCCAGTTTAGTTTTTTATCTTACTCGTTCTTCTAATAATCAAGTTTTTCAACAGACAGACTGGTCTGAAGGACAGGGTCAAACTGGTCCTCTTCCTAATCCCGGAAATAAATTTGATACTTCTACCAATATTAACTTCGCTTCAACAACCGGTTCTATTTATATGGCCACAACGACCATCGCGGCAGAATTAACTTCCTCTATTTTAGATACCGGTGTTGATGGAGGGGCTGGATTCAATTCGCTTCTTTGGCAAGGAAGCAAAGGAACTAATGGTTATGTTAAATTTCAGATTGCTTTTTCTAATTCTATTACTGGTCCTTGGACGTATTATGGTTGTACAACTATTCCTTCTTCTTGTTTGAATCCAAATAATTGGACAACTGCCAGCAGTTCTTTGGCTGCTTTAGAACCAAACACCTCCTTACCTTTGCCTTTTTATAGTACTCCTAGCCCTCAGAATAAACGTTATATTCGCTATAAAATTTTTCTTTCCACTTCTGGCACTTCTCCTCAAATAAATGATATAATAATAAACTGGAGCCCGTAGTCACGAAACATGTAACATGAAACTTGAAACATAAAAAATATGAAACAAAGCCTCACCGGATCTTTCCATAAAAAATTAAGATTTAAATTAGATAAATTTGTTTCTTTAATTTATCAACTTACTAAAAATTTTCCGAAAGATGAATTATATGGAGTTACTTCTCAATTAAGACGTTCTTCTCTTTCAATAATTTTGAATTATATCGAAGGTTATGGTAGAATGAAAAGTAAGGTATACCAAAATTTCATAGAAATTTCTTACGGCTCCTTAAAAGAAACTAAATATTTACTATACTTTTCTTATAAGGAAAATTATCTTTCTTTTGATGAATATCAAACAACTATACAACTATCGGAAGAAATAGGAGCAATGCTTTATGGGATTTTAAAAAATATAAAATAACTAATATGTTTCAGGTTTCACGTTTCAAGTTTCATAAAAAAGCTTTTACTCTGATGGAACTTTTGCTTTATTCTGGTATTTTAGTGATTTCTGCAGGATTAATTGGCGGGATTGTTTATACTATTTCTAAGGCTAATTTAAGAACCCAAGCAGAAGAAGAGGTGAATTCTTTAATGATGCGGCTAGAGGAAGTATTTCGCCAAAAAATCGAGGTAGCAAAAGGAGTTAATAGTTTTGGAGTAGGGGGCGCGACATTGGAATTAAATATGGGCAACTCAACTACGACTTTTAGTTCAAGTAATTTTACTTTGTATTTAAATGAGGGCGCTAGTGATTTACCATTAAACGACTCTAATAAAGTGAAAGTTACTTCTTTAGTTTTTTCTCCAACCGGCGCTACTGGCGCGGCAATTTCCAACACTTATCATTACGCTTGGAGTGGCAATGTTGGTTGGATTGATTTTGGTTATCCAGGTTCAAATGTAAGAGTCCCAACTGGTGAAGGTGAACTAACTGGCGCTGCCTATATTTTATCTGATGGCTCTTGGATTTCTTTAAATTGCAAGACCACTGATAGTTGTTCATCGAATAATTATAAAGTAAGTTCTGATTCAAACGGTAATTTAAGCGGTTGGGGATGGTCAGATAATTACGGCTGGGTTAGTTTTAGTTGCAAAACTGGCGGTTCAGATGGAGGAGATATTTGTTCTTCTTCTAATTATGGCGTGAAAGTGGCAACAACTACCACAGAAAATTATCAGGCAGGCGAATTTGATGGTTATGCTTATTCCGAAAACATTGGCTGGATATCTTTTAGTTGCAAAACTGGCGGCGAAGACAAAACTGATATTTGTGATACTTCTGATTACCGAGTTCAAGACTTAAGGATGAACACAAATGCGGTAAAAATAGATATTACTCTGGAATACAACTCTCAAAAACCAGAACAGCAAATTACTAGAACTAACAGTTTTGTTTTTAATATTCTTACCCCAGCGAAATGAGGCACTAAATTTTAATTTTAAAATAATTTTTTAATGTCTTAATTTTTAAAAATTAACAAATTTAGAGTGTTTATTTATAGAATTAAAAATTACAAAATTAAAAATTGTTTTCGTGGAGTCGCCTCTCTTATTACGATTATTTCTTTAGGGACTTTAATTTTTATTATTTCTTTAGCCACCAGTATTCTTGCTTATTACTCAAATTTAAATATAGATTCCAATAAAAAAGCCACCATCGCAAACTATGCTACTTATAGCGGGCTTCAGGATGCCTTGTTAAAATTAGAAAGAAATAAAGATTATAGTTCTTCTTTTAATTTAAGCGTTAATGGGACTAATGATGTTTCGGTAACTGTTTCCGGTGGGACAATTACTAGCACTGCTACTTTTTCCCAAATTAGCAAGAAATTACAAACAGAAGTTGTTATTGATTCTACCACTGGACTAATTATCCCCACTTCAACTAGAGAGTTGACTTTATGAAAAACAATGTTCAAAAAAAGTTTAAAATTAATTGGCAAAAGTTATTAGTGCCTGAGTTTAGAATTTATGGCGTTTCTTTAAATGATTACGAAATTAAAATTTTCTGCTTTGATAAATCCTTAAATAAAATTTCTACTGTAAATAAATTTGTTTTGCCAGCAGGAATTATTAAAGAAGGTATTCTTCAAAATCCCGAGGCTTTCAAATCTTTTTTTAGTTCGTTAAAGGAAAAACTATGGCGAAAAGAAAAAAATGTCTGGATAATCTTGTCATTACCTTCGGCAAATTTTTATATTAATTATTTTTCTTTGCCAGAATTAAGCGAAACTCAATTAAAGGACGCGGTAATTTTTAATGCTCAAATGGCAGCCCCTCTCCCCCTAGAAGAATCTTATTTTGATTGGGAAGATTGGGGACTATCGCAAAAAGAGTTTGAAAAAGAAATTTTTATCGCTTTGGGAATTAAAAAACAAATTGACCCCTATTGGGAAATCTTTAAAGATTTAGGTCTAAAGATAGTGGCTATTGAGCCTTATGCTTTGTCTTTAACCCGTTTCGTCTATAATTTTTTGGAACAAGAAGAACCGGTTTTAATTATTGATGTTAGAAATGATGGGATGGAGTTTGTAATTAGTGAAGGGAAGAAACTTATTTACTTTGATTACGATTCCTGGCATGAAATTTTCGGCCAGAATATTCCTCAAAAAATTCTGCCTTCTCATTTAGAAAAACATCTTTTAAATGAAATCCCGATGATTTTAAACTTTTATTCTTTAAAAAGGCAAAAATCGTTAAAAAGATTTCTTCTTTTAAGCGAAAATGACCAATTATTGGTTTACTTTTACGATTGGCTAAACAAGAATTATGGCTTAAATCCCTTGGAATTTAATGTCCCTCCTTTTTTAAAGAACCTTAAAAGAGATTGGGCTGGAGTGGTCGGTTGTGCTTTACGGGGGTTGATTTCGCGGGGAAAAGACACTATTGTTTCCTTGGCGCCAATTCAAACCGAAGAGGATTATTATCAATCGCATTTAATAAGCACGGTTTCTTTATGGCTTAAAATTATTGTTACTGTTTTGGGGTGTTTTACTTTAGTTTATGGTCTTGTGGATTATGCTCTGTTTATTAGAACAGAAAAAAGGTTTGCGGCTGACGCCATAGCTGCGCTTAACCCAACTATTCTGCAAAAACAAGAACAACTGCAAAGATCAGCCGATGAATTCAATACTTTAGTCCGAAAGGCAGAAGCAATTAATACTTTTAAAAAAGATTTTGCTGCTATTTTGAATGAAATTAGTAACCAAACAAAAGATTCTATTACTTTAAAAAGGATTTTTATCACTGATAGCGGTACTTTTAACATTACTATCACCGGAGAGGCAAAATCAAAAGAGGCCATTGTTAATTTTAAGCAGACATTGGAAGAAAAACGGATCCTACAAGATTCTTCTTTGCCGCTTGAAGCGATGGTGGAAACTCCTCAGGGGGTTAGTTTCATTTTGAACGGAAAGTTATAACAAAGTCTACCCTCTCTGCCCCAATACTGCTTCGGCACCGGCTGTCGGCTCGCTCCAGCCGCTGAGCCGCAGCCTAAGCTCTCGGCCTGACGGCTCTTTCGCTTCGCTCAAGACCAAGCCCGTCAGGCCTGCGAGGTTTGCTTCAGCAGTATTGGGGCAGAGAGAACAGCAATGAGACATTATTCTTAAGAGAGTATTTATTATATAGAGAATTTCTTATTTTTTATGAAAATTACTTTTTTTGGCGGCATAAATGAAATTGGCGGAAATAAGATTTTGATAGAGGAAAAAGGAACCTCTATTTTTTTAGATTTTGGCAAAAGTTATAAAGAATCCTCTCTCTACTTTGAAGAATTTGTCAGTCCAAGGGCAGTTCATGGAATCAAAGACTATTTAGCCTTAGATTTGATTCCTCAAAAACAGGGTATTTACCGCAAAGACCTAGTTGAAATTTTAGAGAAAGAAAATTATGAAATATCCTCTTATGATAAGTTGTCCTTATCAGCAATTCTTCTTTCTCACCCCCATATGGACCACGCCGGCTATCTTTCTTTTATAGACGAAAAAATTCCTGTTTATTTAACCAAAAATAGTCTTTTGGTATTAGAAACTTTTAATATTATTAAACCATCTAATTTAGAAAATGAGATTTTTGAAATCAGTTATCCTCATTATTTTGACTCAAAGAAAAGAAAAAAACAGAAAAGAAATTTTAAAGAAGTTTCAAATTTAAAAGGGTTTAGGATTAATGATTTAGAGATAACCCCGATTGCGGTTGACCATTCTGCGCCAGGAGCAACAATGTTCTTGATTAAATCTAAAGATAAAAAAATCCTTTATTCCGGCGATTTTCGGCTTTCAGAAATAGATAAAGAGCATTTAGAAAAAATTACCAGTTATCTTAAAAAAGAAAAAATTGATTATTTTCTGTGCGAAGGAACAAGAATTACAGAAGATAAAGTATTAAGAGAAAAAGAGGTTTATATTAAAGCCAAAGAAAGAATTTTAGATATTAAAGGACTGATAGTTGCTGATTATTCTTTAACAGATACTACTCGCTTTTTAACTTTACAAAACCTTGCCAAGTCAATAAATAGAAAAATTGCCTTGCCATTTAACTATTTTGGCTATTTGATTTTCCTTAAAGAGAAAGGGTTCAACATTGATATTTCAAAAAATGTTATTTTATATGGTAAGAAAAAATCAAAATTAAAAAAATGGGAAAAAAATTTAATTAAAAAATATCCTTTTGTTGAGGCGGATGAAATTCAAAAAAATCAAAAAGATTATTTTGTTATCCTGAATTTTTATCAAATTCAGGAATTAATTGATTTAAAGCCAGATGAAAATTCTTATTTTTTAAGAGCCATTACTGAACCTCATTCAGAAGAAATGGAAATTTCTGAAGCAAGATTTGTTAATTGGATTAAGCATTTTGAAATGCAGGGCTTAACAGAGGAAGGGAAATTTGAAAGAGCGCATATTTCTGGTCATATCTCCGGCAAAGAATTAAAAGATTTTATTTCAAAAATTCAGCCCCATTTTATTATTCCTATTCATACCGAGCAACCGCAAGAATTCAAAAAAATTTATAAAAATGTTTTGATAGTGAAGAAAGGAGAAACAATTACCATATAACTTATGATTATCGATGGTAAACAACTCGCCTCTGAAATAATAGAGGAATTGAAACAAGAAAGAAAAAAAATCGCTAAAAAGATTCGTTTGGCGGTTGTTTTAGTTGGCAATGATTCTGCTTCTCTATCTTTCATTAAACAAAAAGAAAAAATTTGCCAAGAATTAGAAATCGATTTTCGTTTGTATCAATATCCTTTAGATATAAAAACAAAAGAATTAAGGCAAAAAATTTCTCAAATTTGCCGCAATAATTATAATCGGGGAGTAGTAGTTCAATTACCTTTGCCAAAACAAATTAAAAGCCAGTCAGTTCTTAATGCGGTTTTGCCGCTAAAAGATTGTGATTGTTTATCAGAAAAGAATTTAGGTCAATTTTATACTTTTAGAAGCAAGATTTTACCACCGACAGTTGCGGCTATAAAATTTATTTTAGAAAAATACCAAATTTTAGTTAGAGGAGAAAATGTTTTAGTGATTGGTCGGGGGCAATTGGTTGGCAAGCCCGCCGCTTTATGGTTTATAAATGAAGGAGCAACTGTTTTAGTTTCAAATAGCAAAACAAAAGACTTAAAAGAATTATTAAAATGGGCGGATATCATTGTTTCTTCTGCTGGGGTGCCAAATTTAATTAATGGCGACGATATAAAAGAGGGGGCAGTAGTAATTGATGCTGCAGTTGTCTCAGAAGCCGGGCAATTAAAGGGTGATTGCAATTTTAATTCAGTTAAAGAAAAAACCAAAATTATTACCCCAGTACCGGGAGGAATCGGCCCCTTGACAGTTGCCTTTTTATTTAAAAATTTGCTGACATTGACCAAACTTCAAAAGAAATAGTATAATGTCTGTATCCTGTATCTTTTATTTATTATTTTTTATTTTTGATTTATTATTATGTTTGATATTTTAATTAAAAAAGGATTGGTTTTTGACGGTTTGGCTAATGAGCCGAAAATTTTAGATTTAGCCATTAAAGATGGAAAAATCTCTAAAATTGGTAATCTTAAAAACGAAAAAGCAAAAACAGAAATTAATGCTGAGGGTTTTTATGTTTGCCCTGGTTTTTTAGAAATTAACTCTCTTGCCGATAGGGATTTTAGTGTTTTTTTAAAGCCAGCGGCAGAAAATTATCTTCTTCAGGGGGTAACAACGGTAATTGGCGGAGCGGGTGGCGCCTCGCTTTATCCATTAATTAGCGGTTCTTTAGAATCTTTAAACAAATGGCTTGATTATCAGCAAATTAACATAAAATGGCAAAGAATAGGTGATTTTTTTGCTATTTTAGAAAAAAGAGGATTAGGAGTAAATTTTGGTAGTTTAATTAGTTGGGCAACCATAAGGAGTGATTTTACAAAGCGAGAATTCAGAACTTTATCAAAAGAAGAAAAAGAAAAATTAAAGTTTATTGTAGAAGAGAGTTTAAAAGAGGGAGCTTTGGGAATAGCTTTTGCTTTAGGGTCAGAAGAAGAAAGAGCAGTAGGAATAGAAGAGATTTTAGAAATTGGAGAAATCGTGAAAAAATTTAAGGGTTATTTAGGGTTTAGCCTAAGAGATGAATCGGATGGTTTTTTGTCAAGCACAAGAGAAGTTTGTGAAGTTTCAATTAGGGGAAAATTGCCTATTGAAATATACCAATTAAAGGTTTTAGGAGAAAATAACCATAAATTCTTTAAAGATGCCCTAAAGTTTATTGAAGACGCTAATAAAAAAGAAGAATTAATAAATTTTGACCTTTCACCTTATGAGAGTACTGTTTTACCGCTGATGTCGTATCTTCCTGATTGGGCGGCAGTTGGAGGTTGGCCGGTTTTTTTAAAAAATATTCGGGAAGAGATTATATACAAAAAATTAATTCAGGATTTAAAAAGAAAAAGAAATCTTATCAGTAATTTAATTGTAACCAGTTCTGAAAATGAACCATTTTTTGTCGCTAAAAGTTTAAAAGAATTAGCCAAAGGATTTAATTTGACACCCGAGGAAACCCTGCTAAAAATTTTAGAAATAAATAACGGTCGGGTTTTTGTTTTTTCCAAAAATCTTTCTCCGGAAAATGTCAAAATGGGAATTGCTTCAGAATTTTCCTTTGTTTCAGCGGAAAGCGGGTTCTACAATAAAGAAGAAAAATCTCAATCATTAATTCATCCCAAGTCCTTTGATACTTTCATAAGATTTCTAAATGACTGGTCATTGAAAAATAAAATTCTTCCTTTAGAACAGGCAATTTACAAAATTACTGGTAAAGTAGCAAAAAAAATTGGTCTAAACAACAGAGGGTTTATAAAAGAAAATAATTGGGCTGATGTCATTATTCTGTCGCCGGAAAAATTAAACTCTCTGGCAACTTATAAAAATCCTTATCTTTCTCCCGCAGGAATTGGAACTGTTATTATTAATGGAAAAATTGCTTATAATAAAGGGATTATTAGCGAAGAGAGAGTCGGAAAAATTATAAGGCGCTAACTTTATACCTAACAATCTTTTTTTAGGTGAGGGGTTGATTTTTGCCCTTTATATTGATATAATGTGTTGATATAAGGTGTAGCAATTAGCCGCATTGAATTTTAAATAAATTTAAATTTTGAGTTTCTTGTCCGCCCAAACCCCGCCTTTTTTGAAAGAAGAGCGGGATTTGGACGGGTGAAACTTTTGACTTTTGAATTATTATTAATATGTTAGTCCGTCATTTGGGCATAGATTTGGGTACTGTCAATACTTTAGTTTTTATTCCAAAAAAGGGCGTCGTAACAAACGAGCCCTCAATTGTTGCTATTACCATTGATGACAACAAAGTTTTAGCGATTGGCTCAGAAGCCAGAGAAATGTTAGGTAGAACTCCAGAAATAATTAAAACTTATAAACCGTTAAAAGACGGCGTAATAGCCGATTACCGAGTTACTCAGGCAATGCTTAAATATTTTATTGATAAAGCATTGGGACCATGGCGTTTAGTTAAGCCTGATGTAGTAATATCGGTGCCGGCAGGAATTACCTCAACAGAACAAAGAGCAGTAATTGAAGCAGCCCGAGAGGCTGGCGCAAAAGAGGCTTATGTAGTAAGAGAACCAATTTTGGCCGCTTTAGGTGCTGAAGTGCCAATAAATTCTCCTCAGGGAAATATGATTGTCAACATCGGTGGCGGGACAACAGAGGTAGCAGTAATTTCTTTGGGAGGAATTGTTAGTTGGTTTTCAGTAAGAGTAGGAGGTATTAAAATGGATGAAGCAATTGCCGATTATATAAAGAAAAAATACAATTTAGCAGTTGGAGAAAGGACGGCTGAGAATATAAAAATAGAAATCGGCACTGCTTTACCTTTAAAACAAAAACAGGAAATAGAAATTAGAGGATTAGATTTAGGGGAAGGTTTACCAAAAAATATTATTATGAATTCAAATGAAATTGTTGAGGCAATTCAAACACCGCTTCAGGAAATTATCAAAGCAGTAAAATATGTTTTAGCCGAAACCCCTCCAGAATTAGCGGCTGATATTATGGAAAAAGGAATGTTTATTTCTGGCGGCGGCGCTCTTTTAAAGAATATCGATGCTTTAATTACTAAAGTCACAGGAGTGCCAAGTTATATTGCTGAAGAGCCTCTTTTCTGCGTTGCTAAAGGAACAGGGGTAATTTTAGATAATTTAGAACTTTATAAAAGAAGCATTACCACTTATCGATAAGTTAATTCTTTTGTTAAGTCTTTTATCTGCTCTAATATTGCTTCAGCAGTATTTGAGCAGACCCTAAAACAAAGGTAAAAATTCACTTTTTTCCTTGCAATCTATGATATTTCCTAATGAAAGGATTAAAAAGTTTTTAGAAAGCCTTCTTGAACATAAAGAATCACAAATTCAGAGTATGCTTTTTTGGGGAGAAAAAGGGACAGGAAAAATGACTACTGCTTTAAATTTCGCAAACTCTTTATTATGCTTAAATCAAAAAAAATGGGAAGGTTGCGGAAATTGTGTAAGTTGTCAATTACTAAAAAAAGGTCTTCATCCGGATTTAAGAATTATTGATACTTTAAAAGATACTATTTCGATTGATGAGATAAAAGGAAAAGAGATAGAAAATAAAGAAGGACTAATTCAATTCTTATCTTTTTATCCTCAAGTTTCCCCATTTAGAATTGTAATCATAAATGAGGCAGAAAAACTTTCTTTAGATGCCCAAAATGCTTTTTTAAAAACTTTAGAAGAACCGCCACCTCATTCAATTATTATTTTAACCTCTAATGAGCCAGATAAATTGCTTCCCACGGTTTATTCCCGGCTTTTGACTTTAAGGTTTAATCGTTTGCCGAAAGAAAAACTTAAAAAATATCTTGCTAAAGAATATTCCCTAGAGGAAAAAGTGGCAGAAAAAATTGCTCTTCAAAGTAATGGAAAAATTGGATTGGCAATTAAACTTTTAGATAAAGAATTTGTTCAAAAGAGAAGTAGATTATGGCAGGAATTTTTAGAGATGATAAAAAATAATTTTATTTTTCGCTCCTTGTATTTAGAAAATAAATTGAAATTCATTAAAAAACAGCAAGAAGTTCAAAATGGAGAGGGTAAAGATACCTCTCAAATAAAAGAAATGATTAGTATTTGGTTAGAAAATTTAGAACACGAAATTAGAGAAGAAAAAGATTTGTCATTAACGCAAGAAAAGAAAATAAATTTGGCAAAAGAACTATTAAATGCTTATAACCTAATTAGTTTTTCTAATATTAATATTCAACTTCTTTTAGAAAATATATTTTTAACAGTTTAGAATGTCTTTGTTGGGACAGACATCCATAATACTTAGTTAATTCAATGTCTTCTGAAATCACAAAAAATTTAGAAAAAGCAGCCCAAGAAATAACTGAGTCATTTCACTCAGAGATTTTGAGTTTAAGAACTTCGCGGCCATCTCCTTCTTTGGTAGAAAATATTTCAGTTGAATCTTACGGAAATTTTTTGCCCTTAAAACACCTTGCTTCAATTTCCATTATGCCGCCAAATATTATTTCTATTGAACCGTGGGACAAATCGCTTTTAAATAATATCAAGAAAGCAATTGAGGCTTCTAATTTAGGTTTAACGCCGCAATTAGAAGCGAATCAACTGCGGCTTTACCTTCCACCTTTAACTAAAGAGCGAAAGGAAGAATTAATCAAAATATTAAATCTTAAAAAAGAGGATTTTAGAATTAAACTGCGTCAGTTAAGGGAAGAGACCCTGCAGAATATTAAAGAACTATTTGAGAAAAAAGAGATTAGCGAAGATGAAAAATTTAGACTCAAAGACGAAATTCAAAAAATTATAGATAAAAGCAATGAAAAATTAGATGAATACGAAACAAATAAGAAAAAAGAAATAGAAGAAGGATAATATGATTGGCTTTATTTTGGCATTAATATCTTTAAGTCTTACACTTATTATTCACGAATGGGGGCATTTTTTATTCGCCAGAAAATTTAAAGTTAGGGTTGACGAGTTTGGAATTGGATACCCGCCACGGCTTTTTAGTGTTAAAAAAAATGGGGTAGTTTACTCAATAAATGCCATCCCTTTTGGGGCTTTAACTGCTATTTACGAGGGAGACAAAAACAATCCGGAAAAAGATAGTTTTCACGCCCAATCGTTCTGGAAAAAGTTTTTGATTCTTTTTGCCGGCCCTTTATTTAATTTTCTGTTAGCCTATTTTATTTTTATTCTCCTTTTTACCATTGGTATGCCGCAAATTTTAATTCCCGAATCTTTTGGACAAATTAGTTTGAAGGTTCCATTTTATTTAGCACCGATTAAAGCGCTGGAGTTTTTAGGAACTCTTTTGAAAGAAACGTTTATTGGTTTTGGAAGATTATTGGTTAATTTTTTTTTGAGATTAGATATCAGTGAACTTGTTGGCCCCGTAGGAATAATGGCTATATCTAGTAAGGCTTTTGAGATAAATATTAGTTACGGCCTATATATTTTAGGACTTATTTCCTTTGGCTTTGCGACCTTTAACTGGCTGCCAATTCCGGCGCTTGACGGTGGCAGAATCCTTTTTTTATTAATAGGAAAAATACGGAAAAAAGAAGTAAGCCAGGCGACGGAAAATGCTATTAATAACTTTGTTTTTGTAATGCTTTTAATTTTAATGCTTTTTGTCACTGTCAAAGATGTCAAATTATTTATCTTAAAAAGTTAAGAGATTTATTTTTTAAAATGAGATTTTCTTCTTTAAAATGGAAATCGTTAAAAGAAGTACCTAAAGATGGCAAAACAGACGGTACTTCGCTTTTAATTAAAGCCGGCTTTATTGAAAAAGTCGGAGCGGGAATCTATGATTACCTTCCTTTTGGCCTATCAATTTTAAACAAAATTGCCGCGGTAATAAGGCAAGAAATGAAAAATATTGGCGCTCAGGAGATTTTAATGCCAAGCCTTCATCCTTTGAGTTATTGGCAACAAACTAAAAGAGATAAAAGTTTTAATGCTTTATTTAAAATTAAATCCCGGTTTCATAATGAATACGTTTTGGGGCCAACTCATGAAGAAATCGTCGTTCCTTTGGCAAAAAGGTACATCTCTTCGTATAAAGATTTGCCATTATATTTATTTCAAATCCAAACAAAGTTTAGAGACGAACCGAGACCAAAAGCGGGAATCCTTAGAGCAAAAGAATTTTTAATGAAAGACTTATATAGTTTCCATTCTGACGAAAAAGATTTGGATATTTATTACGAAAAAGTGAAAAATAGTTATACAAAAATTTTTAATGCTTTGAAACTCAAAGCCGTTATTACCGAAGCCTCTGGCGGTACTTTTTCTAAACTTTCCCACGAATTTCAGGCGCCATCTAAAAATGGCGAAGATATAATTTTTTATTGCGAAAAATGTGGATTTTCACGTAATAAAGAAATAGCAAAAAACATTAAGCAATGCCCAAATTGTCATAATTTATTAACAAAAATTAAAAGCATAGAGGTGGCTAACATTTTTAAATTAAAAGACAGATATTCAAAACCTTTCAATTTAACTTATAAGAACAAAAATGGCGAAGACGATTTTGTAATGATGGGCTGTTACGGAATAGGGATTTCAAGAATTTTAGGAACCTTGGCAGAAGTCTACCATGATGATAGAGGCTTTGTTTGGCCAGATTTAGTCGCTCCTTATACATATCATTTAATTTCTTTAAAAACAAAAGACGATAAAATAAATAGAGAAATCAATAAAACTTCAGAAAAAATTTATAATTTTCTCTTACAAAATAAAAAAGAGGTTGTCTATGATGACCGAGATATTTCTACTGGCGAAAAGTTCTATGATGCTGATTTAATTGGCGCGCCAATAAGAATTGTGGTTAGCGAAAAAACCCTAAAAGAGAAGTCCTTTGAAATCAAAAAAAGAAATTCAAATTCTTTCCAGTTGATAAAACTAGAAAAATGTGATAAATTATTAGCAAAATAAACAATATGATACAATTATATATTAAATTTCTATGGCTTTAGTTCCGAAAATATTTAATTATAATATTGGCATAGATCTAGGCACTACTAAAACCTTAGTTTATGTAAGAGATAAGGGGATTTTAGTTCATGAGCCAACAGTTGTTGCTGTCAATAACAAAACTAACCAGATTATTGCCGTTGGAAAAGAGGCTTATGAAATGATTGGTAAAACCCCTCCCCATATTACTGCTTCCCGCCCCTTAACAAATGGTGTTATTTCTGATTTTGAAATCGCGGAAAAATTTATTCGTTATCTTCTAGAAAAAATAAAGAGAAAAGGAATTTTAAATAGTATTTTCGATTGGCCAAGATTAACTATCAGCATTCCAACTGGCGGAACTGAAGTTGAAAAAAGAGCGGTTGAGGAGGCGGCAAAAAACGCCGGCGCCAAAGAAGTTTATTTAATTGAGGAGCCAATGGCAGTTGCCTTAGGCACCCGTTGGCCGGTTTTACAGTCAAATGGAATTTTAGTTGCCGATATCGGTGGAGGGACGACAGAAGTGGCAGTAATTTCCTTAGGAGGGGTGGTTGTTTCAAACAGTATCAGGATTGCGGGAAATAAATTGAATGAAGATATAATTTATTATTTTCGCGATAAATTCAAAATGGCAATTGGCGAAAAAACAGCCGAAAATATTAAAATTATTCTTGGCTCCGCAATTGATTTAGGCACTAATTCTGATATGAAAATTAAAGGGAGAGATTTAACCCATGGTTTACCGAAAGAAATCAAAATTAGAGCAGAAGATATAAGAGAGGCAATTACTCCCTCGCTTTTAAAAATAATTGATGCCATTAAATCAACAATTGAAGCCACCCCGCCAGAATTAGTTGGCGATATTATGACTGAAGGGGTGCTGCTTTCCGGTGGTACCAGTCTTTTAAAAGGACTGGATAAATTAATAGAAAATTCAGTAGGTTTAAAAGTAAAATTAATTGAAGATCCAATTACTTCTGTCATTAGGGGAATCGGAGTGATAATGGAAGATTTCCCAACTTATAAAAACTGTCTGACTAATATTAGCAGAGAAAAACCGCCAATTTAAGATGAAAAGAGAGATAAAAATCAACAAATTATTGACAAAAGTGATTATTATAATCACTTTTATTGTTATTTTTAAAGTGTATCTTGAACAAAAATCTTTTTTAGAGAATGCAATAGTTCAGGCAGCCGTAGGCGTAAATCAAAACACTTCTCTTTTTTCCCCTTTCACTTCACTTCAATTATGGTTTTCCGATTTATTTCATTTTAATCAAATTAGGGAAGAGTATGCTAGTTTGAAAGAAGAAAATGTAAATTTAATCCGAGAGGTCAGTTACCTTTCTTCTCTAAAAGAAGAAAATGAAATTTTAAGAGAGGCGCTCAAAATAAAAGAAGAGAAAAAGTGGCATTTGATTCCGGCAAAAGTTATCCTGACGGATCCAACAGGTTTGAGTGGTAATTTCTGGATAAATAAAGGTTTAAATGATAATCTTAGAGAGGGGATGAATGTGATTACTAATAACGAGGTTTTAGTTGGTCGAATAACAAAATGTTACAATCAAAGTTCTAAAGTTGAATCTATTTTTGCCCCGGGAATTAGAATCGGGGTAGAAAATTTAAGGTCAAACATTTTAGCAGTAGCAGAAAGGGATTTTCAGGGGAATTTCTATCTTAAATTAATTCCTCCAAACGCAGATATTGAAGTAAACGATATACTTGTTACTTCTAGTGAAAATTCTTTTTATGTAAAGGGGTTACTAGTGGCAAAGGTCAAAGAAAAAACGCCTACCTCAAAAATTCCGGAAAAGGAGTATGTTTTGGAAACATTTCTAAATCATCTAAAACTCCAGGATGTTTTGATTATTACCGATTTTAGTATTTAGAATTTGTGATGATTATTGTATTTTTTATGAATTTCTAAGTATTTCTATAAATTTCATATTATTTCATATTATTTTGATTTATTTTAATGCCGTCAAAACCAATTTCTTACTTTTTTGCCATTTTGCTTTTCGCTGTTTTGCTTTTGATAGAAAGTTATCTTCACCCGTATTTTACTTCCTTATTTTTTATCAACTGGCTGATAATTTTTATAATTTTTATCAATTTTAATTTTCCTTTTATTTTTGTTTTTCCTTTAGCCTTGATTTCTGCTTTATTTTTTGATAGTCTTACTTTCAATTATTGGGGTGTTAATTTTGGTCTTTTTTTGTTAGTGATAATATTTCAAAAGTTGCTTTTAAAAATATTTGAAAAAAACTCCTATCTTTCTTGGCTCATAGTTGGTGAACTATTAATTATTTTTTATTTTTTAGGTTTAACATTATCTTATCTTATATTAAAACAACCAATTTTTTACCAAAATATTTTCCTTTCTTTAGTTTTAAACGCTTTAATTTATTGGCTCATCTTACAAATTTATAATCCGAAAATCTATAAAAAAAAGTTAACCTTATGATGTATACTGTCTACCTCACAGCCCCAACTGGCTTTCTCTTGAGCGAAGTGAAAGAAGTGAAAGCCGTTAACCCGAGAGTTTAGGCTGTGGCTCAGCGGCCGGAGTAAACCGACAGCAGGTGCGAAAGGATATTAGGACAGAAAAAATCACTAAATTTCATTTATGTTTCAGTCTAACTTTAAAATTAAAAGAAATAAAAATATAATAGAACCAGAAGAAATACTACTGGAAGAAAGAAATGACAAAGAAAATTCGTATGGCAGATTAGAATGGACAATAAAACCTACTTACCTAAAAACAGTATTTTGGTTAAGTCTAGCATTCTTTCTAATAATTTTTGGGAGAGTTTTGTATTTGGAAGCAGTAAAAGGAAACTTGTATGCCCAAAGAGCGGAAAATAATCGGCTCCGTTATTATTTCGTTAATGCCCCTCGGGGAATAATTTATGACCGTTATAATGAGCCATTAGTTGAAAACATTCCCTCTTATAGTTTAGTTATGGTGCCTCCGGATTTGCCACAAGATGAAAATTCAAAAGATAAAATAGTTCAAGAAGTTTCTAATATCTTTAGTCTACCGCCGGAAGAAATTAATCGTCATTTGACCAACAAAGATATCAGCCTAGAACCAGTTCTTTTAAAAACTAATTTGTCTATAGAAGAAGTAAGAAAATTTGAAACCACAGTAATAAATGCTTCAGGTTTTAAAATTGTTCAAGATAATAGCCGTTATTATCCTTATGCCGAAGCAATGGCTCACTTGGTTGGTTATGTCGGAAAAATGAGCGCGGAAGATATTAAAAAATATCCTAATTATCCCTTAACTTCAGTCGTTGGTAAAACAGGACTTGAAAGTTATTATGAAAAATATCTAGCAGGTTATTTCGGAAAGAAATTAATTGAGGTTGATGCTAGTTATAAAATTGTAAAGGATTTAGGCGCCCAAGAGCCGACCCCTGGCAGTGATTTAATTACAACAATTGATAAGGATTTACAGGTAGAATTATACAAAACACTTAAAAAATATAGTGATAATCTTGGTTTAAAGGGCGCAGCCGGTATTGCCTTAAATCCTTTAAATGGCGAAGTTCTTGCTTTGGTGAGCCTGCCGTCTTTTGACCCAAATATTTTGACAAAAGGCAGTCCTTCAAAAATAATTGAAAGTTATCTTACTAGTCAAAATTATCCTCTTTTTAATAGAGCAATTTCGGGATTGTATCATCCCGGCTCAACTATTAAACCTTTAATGGCAGTCGCGGCTTTAGAAGAACAAATTATTGACCCTGAAAAAGAAATTTACGATGAAGGAGAAATTGTAATAGTCAGCCCCTATGACCCTAATCAAAAATATGTTTATAGAGACTGGAAGAAACATGACTGGGTTGATTTAAAAAAAGCAATCGCCCAATCTTGTAATGTTTATTTTTGGACAGTTGGTGGCGGATATAAAGATATTAAAGGATTGGGAATAGAAAAAATAAAAAAATATTGGTTAGAATTCAATTTAGATAAAAAATTCAATATAGATTTAGGAGGCGAAACAGCCGGGGTTTTACCTGATCCCGAATGGATAAAAACTAACAGAGTTAATGATCCGACGTGGAAAATAGGAGATACTTACAATGTTTCTATTGGCGAAGGAAATCTCCTTTTGACACCTCTTCAAATTTTAAGTTATCTTTCCTCTATTGCTAATGGGGGTAAACTAATGAAGCCAATGATTGTAAAAAATATCATTTCTTCCTCAAATGAAAATGTTTTAGTTCAAGAATCTAAAGTTATAAAATCTATAAATGCTTCAGCCGAGACTCTTAAATTAGTCCAGGAAGGACTTAGGGAGGTTATATTATCCGGAACTGCTCAATCTTTAAAATATCTACCAATAGAAGTAGCAGGCAAATCTGGTTCACCAAAATTTCTAATAGGTGGCAAAGAAGGATATCATGCAATGTTTGTTTCTTATGCTCCTTATGATAATCCAGACATTGCTTTAATTGTTCTTATTGAACAACCTCCGCCAAATACCGGTTCTGCCACCACCCTAGCAATCACAGAAGAAATTTTAAAATGGTACTACGAAAATAAAAAACTATGACTCAATATATTACCCCTGAAGCCTACCAAAAATTAAAAAAAGAATTGGAGGAGTTGAAAACTGTCAAACGTCAAGAAATCGCTCAAAGAATTAAAGAAGCCAAAGATTTGGGAGATTTATCGGAAAATGCATCGTATCAAGAAGCAAAGGAAGCGCAATCTAAATTGGAAACGCAAATTTTGGAATTAGAATCCTACCTAAAAACTGTTACCTTAATTCATCATCCTAAAACTAATGGTAAATTAGTAGAGGTCGGTTCAACGGTCTTGGTTCAATCTTTAACTCCGCCCCGCGCCAAAAAAACCTTTATTATTACTGGTTCATTAGAAGCCAATCCTTTAGAAGGCAGAATTTCTAATGAATCGCCATTAGGCCAAGCCTTTTTGAAAAAGAAAAAAGGAGATATAGTAGTTGTCAAAACCCCTAAAGGTGAGGTAAAATATAAGATACTGAAGATAACGTAATCTGTATTCTGTATATTGTATTCAGTATTCTGATTGAGATAACAATTTAAAATTTAGAGGATTATGAGTTTAACTTTTAACTTATCTTTTGGATCTTTGAGTTTTAATTTTTAATTTTTTATTTATTATTTTTTATTTATTATGTTAGACGATATTATCAAAGAAAGAATAAAGAAATTAGAAGAGTTAGAAAAGCAAGGAATTGACCCTTATCCAGAATTTTGTTCTCGGCAATTTTCTTTAGAGGAAGTTTTAGATAATTTTAGCCTCTGGTCAAAAAAGAAAAAGAAAATAGATGTCGCTGGTAGAATTATGGCTAAAAGGGGACATGGGGGAGTAATATTTTCTGATATAAAAGACGAAAAGGGGAAACTTCAGTTAGTGTTTAAGGAAGATAAATTAGGCACAAACCTGATGCAGTTTTTTGAGAAATATTTTGATACTGGAGATTTTATTGATGCAAGCGGTACTCTTTTTCTTACTAAAAGCGGTGAAAAAAGTCTTTTAGTTTCAAATTTTCAACTTTTAGCTAAAAGTCTGCGACCTTTGCCCAAAGCCTGGTATGGATTAGAAGATATCGAAGAAAGATACCGTCGACGTTATCTTGATTTAATTTTAAATGATGAAGTAAAAGAAAGATTTATTTTGCGGTCTAAAATTATTTGTCTTATTCGGGAGTTTTTAAACAAAGAAGGGTATTTAGAAGTAGAAACTCCTGTCTTACAACCGGTTTATGGCGGAGCCAATGCCGAGCCTTTTATTACCGAACTCAAGGCGCTTAACAGTAAACTTTATTTAAGAATTGCGCCGGAATTATATCTAAAGAGGCTAATAATTGGCAGTTTTAATAAAATTTATGAAATAGGCAAAAATTTTAGAAACGAAGGAATTGACAGAGAACATAATCCTGAATTTAGCATGCTTGAACTTTACGCTGCTTATCAGAACTCCAATGATTTAAAAGTTTTAATTCAAAACTTACTTACTTTTATTGTTAAAAATTTAAATAAAGATTTGCCTAAACCGATAACTTTGCCAAGAAAATGGCAGGAAATTGACTACGAAAAGTTTCTTTTTAAAAAAACTGGGTTACAACTTCAAGATTCACACAATGAGTGGTTTAAAAAAGCAATAGAATTAAAAATAGAAGTTAACGCTAATGAAGAAAAGGAAAAGATTTGGGATACGTTTTTTAAGAAGTTCCGGACGGAAATCAAAGAACCAACTTTTATTATAAATCATCCAATTGAGATATCGCCCTTGGCTAAAAAATCAAAAGATGCACCGGCTAAAGTCAGCCGTTTCCAACTTATTTTTAAAGGCTGGGAAATAGTTAATGCTTTTTCTGAATTAAATAATCCCTTGGAGCAAAAACAAAGATTTGAGGTTCAGGTAAAGAAAAGAAAAAAAGGAGATTTAGAAGCCCACCCGAAAGATGTAGAATTTATTGAAGCGTTAGAATACGGAATGCCGCCAACCGCCGGCTTAGGCCTTGGAATAGATAGATTAGTGGCAGTTTTAACTGATGCCCCTTCTTTAAAAGAAATAATTTTCTTTCCATTTATGAAGCCGAAAGAAAAATAAAATATGTTAGACATCAGATTTATTCTTCAACATCCAGAAGAAGTTAAAAAAGGACTTCAAAATAAAGGCGTTGATTCATCTTTGGTAGATGAAGTTTTAGATTTAGACACAAAAAGAAGAGAATTAATTAAAAAAATAGAAGAATTAAGGGCAAAAAGAAACATTGCTAATGAGAAATTACTCAAAGCATCTAATCAAGAAAAAGAAGAGATTTTAAAAGTGTTGAAAGAGGTTAAAATAGTTTTAGTGCAACAGGAAAAAGAATTGAAAAAAATAGAGGAAAGTTTTAAAAAGAAAATGAGTTTATTGCCAAATCTGCCGCTTCAAGATGTTCCAATTGGGGTTAATGAAACTGGCAATGTGGTAATAAAAGAAGTTGGCAAAAAGCCAGTTTTTAATTTTTCTCCCAAAGATTATATTCAAATTTCCGAAAATCTGGATATTATTGATGTTAAAAGGGCGGCCAAAACTTCTGGTTCCCGTTTTGGTTTTCTTAAAAAAGAAGGGGCGCTATTAGAATTAGGTTTAATTCAGTTTGCTGTTGAATTGCTATTTAAAAAAGGATTTGAAATAATAATTCCTCCTACTTTGATAAAACCAGAATTAATGTGGGCAATGGGTTATGTTGATAGAGGGAAAGAAGAGATATATTATCTGGAAAAAGACAATCTATATTTAATTGGGACGGCGGAACAAATCATTGGCCCAATGTTTGCTGGCGAGATATTTAATGAAAATGAACTTCCAAAAAGAATTGCCGCTTTTTCTTCCTGCTACCGCCGAGAAGCAGGATCCTATGGAAAAGATACAAAAGGAATTTTAAGAGTTCATCAATTTGATAAAGTAGAAATGTTTGTTTTTTCGAAACCAGAAGATTCTATAAAAGAACACCAATTTCTTTTATCAATTGAGGAAGAGATAATGCAAAAATTGGGTATTCCTTACCGTATAATCAGTATTTGTACTGGCGATTTAGGCGACCCAGCCGCTTCCAAATACGACATTGAAGCTTGGCTGCCGGGCCAAAATGATGGAAAAGGGGAGTATCGGGAGACCCATTCTACTTCTAATTGCACTGATTTTCAGGCAAGAAGGCTAAATACCAAATATAAAACAAAAAATGGTTTAAAATTTGTTCATACTCTAAACGGTACTGCCACAGCCATTGGCAGGACTATTATTGCCATTATTGAAAACTATCAAACAAAAGAAGGTTTTGTGAAAATTCCAAAAGTTTTGTGGAAGTATGCCAATGGAGTGAGGATTATCAAAAGGTGATAAATCTCTGCTCTAATATGGCTGAAAGTGTTGGGGCATCCTAGAAATAGACATTCTAAAACAAAATCTGAACCTGCTATGAAAGTGAAAAAGAGCCAAAGAATAATTCAGAAGCAAAAGCAAAAAATTAAGAAATTTTTTCTTGCTTTTGGAATTATTTTGTTGGGGTTTTTTAGTTACTGGCTTATTTTCCTTTCTAATTTCTTTCAGATTAAACAAATTAATATTGTAGACAATCCCTCTTTTCTTTTGGAAGATGTTAACCAATATTTCAAGCAAAGAAACGCGAAATTCGTTCCTATTATTATCTATAAAATCTTTCCAGATTATCAAAAAAACTACCGAAATATGCTTTTATTTTCCAAAAGTGACCTTACTTCATTTTTAAGAAATAAGCATCCCGATATTAACGAAATAACTCTAAATTTATCAATTGCTAATCAAACCCTTGATATACAAACAACTTTAAGAGAATCAGAATATATTTTTTGCCAGCAAGAAGATTCTAATTGTTACTTTGTTGACAAAAATGGTGTTATTTTTGAACAAGCTCCTTCAAGCACTGGTTCTTTAATCAAGCAAATAATCAGCCAAAAACCTGTAAAATTTCAATTTGGTCAAATTCTTATTACTAAAGATTTGTGGCAAAGAATTGAAAAATTATTTCTTTTAACAGCAGGGGAGCAATCTCCTTTCAAAATAGAATCAATTTATATAGACCCAGATAACCTTTCATCTTTAAAAATCAAAACACAGGAGGGTTGGTTTCTATATTTTAATCTCAACGAAAATCTTGAGTATCTTTTAAAAGTAATCCAAGAACTTAAAGAATCAAGAGGAAACAAAGGTTTTTCTCAAATAGAATATCTTGACTGCCGCTTTTTACCGAAAATCTATATAAAATGAGAGTATTGTGGTATAATTAATATATCCATTTATAGCAATGTAACAATTTAACAAGGTAGCAATTTTTTTATGCCTGAAAAAGAATTAAAAATAATAAGCAAAAGGATTGAAGAAAAAAAATCTCATATTGAAAAAGCCGGTCTTCCAGCCCAGCCGGAAGAATTATTGGTAAGAGAAACTATTAGTGAGAGGATAGAGGAATCGCTAAAAAATCTACCGCCAATCTCTTCTGATTCAGGCGGCCAACCTTTCACTTCTTCTTTTGCAAAAAGAGCGGATGATGAAAATCAAAAAAAGCTTCGTGAGTTGGTAGCGCTTGCTTTTGACGAAAGTATTCCTAAAGCAGTCAATTTAGCGCGCAAAACCGGCAATTTCCACTTGATAGATTCCCTTCATGACAAATTAGTTTTAGCCTTTATTGAGAAAATAAATAAAGAAAAAGCAATATGAATGCTCTTCTTGCTATTTTAATTGGTTCGATTGTTTTGATTGTTTTATTATATATTCTTTTCTCTAAAGTTGTTTTTCGTCAAGAAGTAAAAGGCAGTTTAGAGTATCGTTTATTTTTAGTAAAGGTTCCAAGAGATTTTATCTCTGAAGAACAAAAACAACAAGCCAAAAATTTTTCTCTTTTTGCCAGTTTCTTTGAGCAAATACTTGAAGCTTTTAGTAAATATAAAAAGGATTTAATTTTTGAACTGGCAACCCCTTATGATACCAAAGAAATTTGTTTTTACTTTGCCTGCCATAATAAAGACAGCGACTTTGCTATTAAAAATATCAGCGCTCTTTTCCCTTATATTCAAATTGATGAAATAACGGAAGATTATACTATTTTTTCTCCCAATGGTAAAACCGCTGGCGCTTATCTGAAACTGACAAATCATTATGCTCTGCCAATAAAAACTTTTAAAAACTTTGAACAGGACCCAATGGAAACTATTGTCACAGCTTTTACTAAAATTGAACAATTGGAAGGGGCGGCAATCCAAATTATTCTAAAGCCAGCGGCTGAATCCTGCAAAAAAAGCATTTTAAATATTCGTAAATCTCTAATGGAAGGGAAAGATTTAAAAGAGGCAATTGCTTTGCCAAAAGATGTTATTTTAAAAACCTTGAAAGAATCAGCTAAAACGAAAAACAAAGAGCAAGAAAAAAATAAGGAAATTACTCCTCCTAAAATAGACGAAAACCTTATAAAAGCAATTGAAGAAAAAAGTCAGTGTCCTCTTTTCAGTGTGAACCTTCGTTTGATCACCTCGGCTGAAACCCAAAATCGGGCAAACGATATCTTGGCTCACCTGGAAGGAGCCTTTATGCCCCTAAATAATCCCGTGGGAAATATCTTCAAGGTTATTAAACTTAAGGTTAATAGAGTTTTAAAAAAATTCGTTTATCTTTTTGCCTTCCGTATTTTTGAACAAAAAACCAGCATTGTTTTAAACTCTTTAGAAATTGCGACAATTTTTCATTTTCCTCACCCATTCATTGATAATTCCCAAATTAAATGGCTAAAAGCCAGAAGCGCGCCTGCGCCTTTAAATCTTCCTCAAACAGGGGCTTTATTGGGAATTAATTTTTACAGCGGAGAGGAAAAACAAGTAAGAATTTTAGATGAAGATCGTCGGCGTCATATTTATATTGTTGGTCAAACTGGCACCGGTAAAAGCACTTTGTTAAAAAATATGTTAATTGAAGATATAAATTCCGGCAAAGGTGTGTGTTTTATTGATCCTCACGGCGATACCGCGGAAGAAATGCTTGGTTTTATTCCGGAGAATCGTTTTCAAGAAGTAATTTATTTTAATCCTGGCGACTATAAACGCTCTTTCGGTTTGAATATGCTTGATTGGGATAAACGTTTTCCTTTCCAGAAATCTGCCATTTCCAATGAAATGATAGAAATTTTTGATAAACTTTATGATTTAAAGACAACCGGTGGGCCGATTTTTGAACAGTATTTTAGAAACGCCCTCCTCTTGTTATTAGACGATCCGAACGAAACACATACTTTAATAGACTTGCCAAGAGTTTTAACTAATCCTGATTACCGAAAAAAACTTTTAGAAACTACTCCCAATCCTTTAACCAAAGAATTCTGGATAAAAGAGGCGGAAAAAGCCGGTGGAGATTTAGCCCTGGCAAATGTGGCGCCCTATATTAATTCAAAACTTAATCCGTTTCTTGCTAATGACCTCGTCAGGCCAATCATTGGTCAGATTCACTCTTCAGTTGATTTCAGGAAAATAATGGACGAGGGAAAAATTTTTATTGTCAATCTCTCCAAAGGAATGTTAGGCGATATTAACAGCTACCTCTTGGGAATGATAATTGTGGGAAAACTTCTAATGGCTTCTTTTTCAAGAGTAGATATTCCAGAAGAACAGAGAAAAGATTTCTACCTCTATATTGATGAATTCCAAAACATTACCACTGATACCGTTGCCACTATTTTTTCTGAAGCCCGTAAATATCGATTAGATTTAACTGTTGCCAACCAATATCTTGCCCAATTAAAAGAACCAATTTTAAAAGCGGTTTTTGGCAATGTCGGAACTTTAATTTCTTTTAGGGTAGGAAAAGACGACGCGGATATTCTAGCAAAATATTTTGACCCGGTTTTCAACGCTTATGACTTAATGAATTTAGACAACTTCAATGCCTATATTAAGTTAATGATTCAAAACCAGACTTCCCGCGCTTTTAATATAAAAACTCTAAAATCGCCTCCACCAGATATTCAAAAAATAAACTATCTGAAAGAATTTTCTTCTTTGCAATACACCACTCCTCGTGAAGAAGTAGAAATGGAAATAAGAAAGAGATACGAGTAATAAAAAAAGAGGGCAAATTGCCCTCAAATCTATCTTAGTCTATATTAACATAGTAAGCGACATAAATCGTGCTTCTTCTTTGCTGCTTCTGCCTTGTGAGATTAAATGGTGAGAATAAAAAAGACTATCAGAATCAGTTGTATGATATGCAGAACAACAAACAGTCATTGAAACTATAGGTACTTTCTTCTCAAACTCTTCTAACTGTTTTATGACTTCTCGATGAATATCAATAAAAATTTCCTTTTGAGTTGTTTGATAGGTATTAAATTGATATCTGGCAGCCGGTCCGATAATAACAAACAATTCAAAGTTAGGATTAGAACTAGAAACTAATTTTATTTTTCCCCTAGTATCATAGATTGCAGCAAGATATAGACCATGCAGAATTTCTAGAGCATCTTGAATAATGGCAATATTTTTCCTAGAAACATGAACAAGCATAAGGGTATCCGAAGATGGAAGATAAATACTTACCGGCGCACAATCAGCTGCCACAAACCCTAATGGAATTATAGGAGTAGGTTTTAGAAAAAGTAACCCATCGCATTTCAAGGAAGAAAGCTTTAACCATCCTTCACCAGACATTTCTTTTTCTACTAATATGATTTCTTCAGACATTTGTGGATTCAGAATAATTGGTTCTAAAATTTTTCTAGACTTTTTTATCTCTGAAACTTTATGCAGTAGGTCAGACCAAAATACCTCTCTGTTTGCTTTAACTTGTTCGTGAGGACCATACTTATACGACATATTCCCGTACAATCTGGTACTATTTACCTGAACAAGCCTTTCTAACTGAATGAAGTGGATAATTCTTCCCTCTATATCTACTAATTTTTCTTCCCCTTTTTCATTTATTGTCATTTCTTACCTCCTTTTTACTTTCAAGAACATCTTCTACTCTTTGTTTCAAGTTTGCTATATTAGTATCAAGAAGTTTAGTTCCAAAATTGGATTCAGTGGAAAATAAAACTACCATAATAATGGGATCAGTAGATAAATTGTCTTCGCATATTCCTATTTCATACTTCTTGAGTTTTTTTTCTTTTAATTTTGCCCTTAAAAAATTCATTAACTCTTCCATTTCATGCCTCCTTTTCTGACCAAGTCAATTTGATTTTGAATTCCTTACCGCAACTGCACTTGAAAAGAACTTTCTCTTTATTTTTTAGTTCATCGATTTTAATATAATCCCATTCTCCACAATATGGGCAAGGAAAAACTATTCCTAATTCTCCCACACCCACTTCAATTTCTTTCCTTTCTTCTTCTTCTTCTTTCTCCATCTTTACCTCCTTTTAAAAAAATAAAAAAAGTTCTATAATTTTCAAAGAACTGTTTATATTTAATCACAAATTCCACCAAAAGTAAAGAGAAAGTTCCTAGTTGCTTAATTTTTGCTTTTTTGATAAAATGATTTTACTGGATTATAAAAACTTCAAATTTAAATTATTTCACTGTGTCTTATTTGGTTTTATATCGCAAATATCGTCCCCAGTATTTTAAAGAAGTCATTAACCAAAAAAATGTTATTCTAACCCTGGCTAATGCTCTAAAAGAAAGCAAAATTTCTCACGCCTATCTTTTTGCTGGCCCACGAGGTACGGGAAAAACAACCGTTGCCAGACTCTTGGCAAAAGCCTTAAATTGCAAGAATCGCCAGCAAAACGAATTTGAACCTTGTAATAATTGCGAATCTTGTTTAGCGATAAATAAAGGCAGTTCTCTGGATTTAACAGAAATTGACGCTGCTTCAAACAGAGGGATTGAAGATATTCGGGCTTTAAAAGAAAATGTGAAATTTCCGCCAGTAAACTCAAATTACAAAATTTTTATTATTGATGAAGCGCACCAGATTACCAGAGACGCTTTTAACGCCCTTCTGAAAACTTTAGAAGAACCGCCGCCATATATTGTTTTTATTTTAGCAACTACTGAACCGGAAAAATTACCCGCCACCATTTTGTCGCGGGTTGAACGTTATGATTTTAAAAAATTAAATTTAGTTGATATCATTGGTCGTTTGAAATATCTTTGCGAAAAAGAAAATATCAAATATGACGAAGAAGCTTTGAGATTGATTGCCTTGTATTCTGATGGGGGATTAAGAGATGCTGAATCTTTATTGGGGCAAATTTCCTTGATTACTTCAAACAACGTTACAAAAGAAAGCGTGGAAGAATTAACCGGCGCTATAAATTTAGAAAAAATTAAAAGGTTTATAGACAGTTTAATTAAGAAAAATAAAGAAAAAGCGATTGGTTTTATCAATGAAATTTACGACCAAGGCTACGAACTGGAAATTTTTAACAGTGAAGTAATCAACTATTTAAGAAAACTTCTTTTATTAAAAATTTCACCGAGTTTGGCTTCAATTTTAGAAAAGGAAACCACTGATGAAGAGTTATCAATTCTTTTTAAACAAGCCCAACTAATAGAATTACCGTATTTAGAAAGATTACTCAAAAGATTAGTTGAGGTTCAGTATCAAATTAAACGCTCCCCAGTAAAAATTTTACCCCTGGAACTATTTATCAGCGAAGAATTGATTTAATAAAAATGCGGGGTAGTGTAACGGTAGCACGTCAGGCTCTGGACCTGAAAATTCTGGTTCGAATCCAGGCCCCGCAGCTACCCTCAGCCAAGGCTACAGAATAGGAAACTAATTTGAAAAATCTAACAATTTTTAATATAATTAAATAATGGTCGAAGATAGGTTTGTTCACCCCCGCGCAATAAAATTAAATCAATAAAAATATGAAAGGATATTTTACTAATATAGAAAAAGATACTTTGGAAAATGAAAATTTTCGCAAAGTACTTTACACCGCCAAACACTCTCAGTTGGTGTTAATGAGTCTAAAACCAAAAGAAGAAATCGGAATGGAGGTCCATCTTGAAAATGACCAATTCTTCCGTTTTGAAAAAGGAGAGGGGAGAGTAATTATTGACGGAAACGAATACCAAGTTTCCGATGGCTCGGCAATCGTAGTGCCAGCCGGTGCTCAGCATAACGTCATTAACCTGTCTGAAACCGATAGTTTGAAACTATATACTATTTATTCTCCGGCTCATCACAAAGATGGAATTATTCGCAAAACAAAAGAAGAAGCAATATCCCAAGAAGCAGAATTTGACGGAATAACAACAGAATAAACAATTTATGATTCTTTCTGACCGCGATATTCAAAAAGTAATTAAAGAAAAGAGATTGATTTTTAAGCCGGCTCTATCCAAAGACCAGATAGGGCCGGCTTCTATTGATTTAAAATTAGGCAGAATTTTTAAATCATTTAACATTTCAAAACAATCAATGTTGGACACAAAAAAAGGACTGCCAGACAAATCTTTTATTAGCACTCGGAAATTAAAAAACAATGAACCGTTTATCCTGCATCCAACAGATTTTGTTTTAGCCTCAACTAAAGAATATGTAAAAGTCAGCAACGACTTGGTCCTAAAAGTAGAAGGGAAAAGCACCTTGGCCAGAATGGGAATTTTGGTCCACACAGCTGGCTTTGTTGACCCGGGATTTGAAGGAACTTTAACTTTAGAAATTTCCAATCAGTCAAATTTACCAGTCGCCCTGTATCCAGAGATGTATATCTGTCAAATTGCCGTAGAACTTCTATCATCTCCTGCAGAAATACCTTATAATAAGCGAAAAAAGTCACTATATTCGAAATCCAAAGGACCAATAGAAAGTAAAACCCAAAACCTATTTGAAAAAAATAAATTTTAGAGTAAAATGAGTAAAAGATAAGAAAAAATTTCAAATAATAATTAATCATTCCGGGGTAGTTCAGCGGTAGAACGCCTGGCTGTTAACCAGGATGTCCGAGGTTCGAATCCTCGCCCCGGAGCACTGTAGAACACTTTGAGGCTTGAAGCACCGTATCAAACGGTGTTTTCATTTTAAACATTAGCTTTTCATCCTTTCACCTCTGTTCGTGCACACTGAATCCATCTATTGAACGAAACCCGAACCTATTTTAGAGAAAATCCCGACGCCGACTTTTAGTTGCCAGCCCGCCGATGGCGGGTTGACAACTAAACCCGTCGGCTCGCGGGCAAAAAATTTCTTCACCTAAAACTCCTTTATTCTTTGCCCGCTCGCCGAAATTTCAGCCATTGCCCGCAAAGCAAGCGTAGATTTTTATTCAATGGATAGTACTATTCCAATTTGGCATATTCTATTATGGAATATATCATAAAGGCAGAGGTAATGTCAAATTATGAGTAAAACAATTTATTCAAAAGAACATAGGCATATCATTGAGCAATTAAAAAAAGCCCGTGAAGAGGCTAATTTATCGCAGGAAGAAGTCGCCAAAATTCTCGGTAAAACCCAATCTTATATTTCAAAAATTGAATCGGGGCAGCGAAAGATTGACGTTATTCAGTTAAAAGAATTTGCAAAAATTTACAAGAAAAATTTAGATTTTTTCTTAAAATAAATTATGCACATAAACGAAGTAAAAACAGCAATTAAAGTCGGTGATTTCGTATTAAGAAAAGGGAGTAAAAACAAAATCAGTTTCCAGTACTCACCAAATCTTAATAAAAAAACGCTTTCCGATGACTCCGCAAGAATATATTTAATTACTCAAGACGGAATCATTAAGAAAATAGGTGGTTCAATTCAGACAGGAGGAATTAAGGGTACTATCAGTTTTTATATCGGCGCGATGACAGGAAGTCCCGGTAGGCCAAGATTTATTGTTCATTTGCTTATTGAAAAAGCTCTTAAAAGTGGTTCAAAAGTGGCTTTATATATGATTACTTCACCAAAAACATCAGCCAAAGTTAGTGGTCTATTTGAAACTAAGAAAATGAAGATCGCTAGTTTCAAAGAAATGGAGGATTTATGTAAATTTGATTACTATTCTAAAGAAAAGAAATATCCTGATTGGAACTTTCAAGAGAATCATCAACCATATCCTCCCGAATTAGAAAGGAAGTTTATGGCTTATCACCGGAAGCGTTTGAGTAAGAAGTAATTATTTTCTTGGTGGACCATAGATTATTATTTCGTGAGACTCTTTTACATATTTACCATTGCCATTTTTCTTTCTGTTTAGTCCTATTCTTGTTTCTCCTTGCCCCATAGTATATTGCCAACTTGGGAAAAATTGTTGAAAGTCTTTGTAATATTCTGTTATTGTTGGACAATTATTGTAGGAAAGAATAAATCCTCCTTTGTGATTTTTTAGTAAATCTCGCAGAACCTCGTGGGGAAATCCATTGTGATGAACTGGAATATTTCTCATTGGGTAAATACCTTTAAACATTTTTGAATCTTTTCCGATATAATAAGGTGGATCGCAGTAGAGAAAATCATTGGGATATTTGGGTATTACATCTCGGAAATCTGCACATTCTACTTTTAAGTTCCCTGGTTTAAAATCTCGGATTTTCTCTATCATACTCCTATATCTTTTATCATTTAGGTAAATTTCTGATGACCAACCCATAAATCCAGGCCCATAAGAGAGGTTAAAGTTGTAGACAAAATAAACAGCCAAAGTAAGGGGATCTAGTTTTACTTTTTTCTCCCAAACATCTCTTAAAATCAACCTTATTTTTTCAAAGGTTGTTTTATTTGGTTTTAGTTCTTTCAGTTTTTCGTAGAGTAGTTTCGGCTTTTCTATTTGAAATTTCCAGTAATTGCATAGAATATCAAAAATATCAAATCCGATAACTTCTAATCCCAACTCTTTAGTCATGGCTATTTCAATTGAACCCCCTCCAAAAAATGGAGAAATAACTCTTTTTATATTATCCGGTAATAATTCAATAACGTGCCCAACTGCCAAAGTTTTCCCTCCGGCGTATCTTATAGGAGAAAGAGCAACTCTTTTGTATTTATTTTGACTATTTAGATTTTTACTTCTTATGTGGTTCAAAAACATTTTCTTTTTGTAAGCGAGTGTTTTATCTTGAGGAAAGTTTTCCAAATTTCTTATGATTTTAACAACTACGCCCCGTACCTCAACTTCTCTACGATAGATCGGCAGCATAGCTTGATTTGCCGGCTGTAACCTTATACGATTTTTCTCTCTATAAAGTTTCTTAAGAGTGGCTTCGTTATCGTCGATAATAGCCACCACCGTTTGGCCGTCATCGGCGGTTTCTTGCTTGCGAATTACAACAATATCGCCATCAAATATACCATCATTAATCATACTATCGCCCTGAACACGCAGGGCATAATATTTCTCATTTGGTCTTATTTCTTTTTTGGATATAGTAACTTTAGAATCAGACACTTCTATTGCTTCTATAGGTTGACCTGCAGCAATAGTCCCTACGATAGGAATTTTTACAATTTCATCACGCTTTGTAGTATCAATAGCGCACGGTTTATTTTCTTCTTTTTCCAGATATCCTAAGTCGCGAAGTTTTGAAACATGAAAGTGAGCCGTTGAGACAGAAGAAAGCCGGAAATGTTTTGTTATTTCTTCCAAAGAGGGGGCATATCCCTTTTTGTCGGTAAAAGATTTTATAAAGTCTAAAACTTGTTTTTGACGTTTTGTCAGCATACTCTTTAACTTTCGATTTATTTTCGATTACACTTTAATTATAGGGAACATACCAGTCAATGTCAACAAGTTTAGTTATCCACAGAGGGATAAAAAGCTATTGGATTTCGTAGGGTTTTCAGGATTCAACCTCACTAATCCGAAAAACAATATTCTTTTACAAGAATCGGTCGAATTGTAATTGTTTAAAGGATTAATTGTTGTTTGAAATACAACAACCTGAAATATTATTAATTAAGAACCCTGTAGGTTTGGATTAGATACCATGTTTATGATACAGAAACTGAATCTCATCTGGAATGGTTATTATTCATATAATGATAGTTCCGTTGAGAGAAACGTACCTGAAAGTGCAGGCGTATACAAAATAAGTGTTTCTCAACAAGATAAAACATTAAAAGTTCATTACGTTGGCCAAGCAGAAAACCTAAGAAAAAGATTAAAAGAACACCTCGATACTAGTAATGAACAAAATGAATGTCTTGTAGAACACATTGAAAAATATGCCTGTAGTTATAGTTTTGCATTAGTTTCAAGACAGGAAGATAGGGATGCTGCAGAGAGAGCATTGTACATTCATTACAAACCGGAATGCAATGATCCCGATGCTATTCCTAACGTGCCTGATGTAGAAATTAATCCAAACTAAGGTAGCGGACGCTATCTGAAAAGATAGCGTCCGCTCTTTTCTTTATCTTAACATAAAAGTATGTCAGAAACATCATCACATAAAAGAGTGAAAGGACACGCAGCCGGTAAAAGTGGCGAAACAGAAAAGAAAATTAAATACGGTGGACGCATTGATGTTTTTATTTTATTTCACGCAGATTCTAATGTGATTCAGGGCACGGAGCCGTGCACCACGTAGGGTGCACGGCCATGAACCCAGCGTGGTTTATGGCTAATTTCAAAAAGCCTCTATTTATGAGGCTTTTTTATTTCTCTGGACACGTGTGGTATAATAGATAATTAAATAATATCCTATATATCTATGTCTAAAAAAATAATCATTCCAATAATAGTAGTTATGGTGGGAGGATATTTAGTTTATCACCCTCCAAAAGGAATCAAGCAATCAACGGAAACGCAGAAGTTTACTCTAGATGCTAAAAATTGCACTTATCTCATTGAAGGTCAGAATATTACTTTAATAAATGGATATTCAGAAGAAGAAATTGCTTCTGGCTCTGCCTCAAAAATAATTACTAAATATTTTGGTAATGAGGCAGCAGGAGATTTTAATAACGATGGTTTTTCTGATGTAGCCTTTCTTTTAACGCAGGAGACTGGTGGGAGTGGTACTTTCTTCTATGTAGCAGTTGCCTTAGGGAGTGAGAATAAATGTCTTGGCACTAATGCTATTTTTCTTGGCGACCGAATTGCTCCCCAAACAATCAATTTTCAAAATGGCGAAATAATTGTCAACTATGCAGATAGAAATCCAGACGAACCAATGACGGCATCTCCGTCAGTTGGGGTCTCAAAATACTTTCATATAAACGAAGGTCAGTTAGTTGAAATTCAAAAATAAAATTATAGTTGAGGAGATAAGTCAGGAATGAAAATTGCTTTTCTGTTCGTGATAAACCAGCTTATGACTGCCTAAACCCCTGTGAGCCGTGCACCACGTAGGGTGCACGGGCCATGAACCCAACGTGGTTTATGGCTTTTTAAAATCGCCCAAAAGGCGATTTTTTGATATAATAGGAATTCAAATGTTTTTTTGATAGATTTTGCCGCTTCTGGAAAGTTTTCCACCTTATTTTTTTGAGTAAAAAATGATACTCTATACTTAATATGCAGTTTGAAGAGTTACTTAATCTTTATAAAGAAAAGAAAAAGCCATACAGTAAGATAAAACTAAGAAAACAATGAAATAGTCCCAATTTAAGAAAATTCTTAAAAATTCAATAGTCAAAATGTCAAAAGTCAATGGAATGACTAAAATTTAATATGGAGGATAAAAAATATGGACGAGCAGATGACAACATAAATTTCTCCTTAATTTTGTTCGCCAAAATTTATTCCATAAACTAAACACCAACCTTTACTTTGTTTTCCACTTATTCTCGCTTGTCCTTCAAGAATAGGGGAGTAATGATTAGGAACTAATTGAGCAATAGCGGCTATCCGGGCAACTAAATCATATTCCTTTATCCAACCTAAAACAGTATTTTTTAGTTGGGTAAAAATCTCCTTCGCCTTTTGATCATTAACTAAACTTGAACCAAATTCGAGCCGCAAAACTTTCAAATTTTTATCGAAAACACTGGTAACTAATTTCTCTTTTTGAGCTGTATCGAATTCTCGTAACTTAATAGTATGTGGTAACATCTGTAAAATCAATTGGCCATCGCTGGTAGCTATTAATGACCAAACACAATGCTCATCATTAAATTCTGGATTAAGCTTATTTTTAGGAAAAGCGCCAATTAAAACTTCTGTAACTTGGCTTCCTTCTATTGGTTCAATTAGTCTATCATAGGGACTGATTCCGTTTTTATCTTTCTTAAATAAATTTTTTATTTCCTCAAGGGAGGAAATTGCTATCCATCTTCCTCTGCCGGGTAAGTCTGGATGAATACAGGTACGAATCGAAGCGTCGTAACCATCATTAATATTTTTTTCAAGTCTCATTATTATTTCTTTAACTTTATTAGGTAACATTATTGAATAGTTTTCCCTTATTTCTGCGGGAATTAATGCATTTACAATAGTTGTCTCTTTTGCTTTAGAAGACTTAAATAAACTAATCTTTTTCGCTTTTTCCTTTTCAGCGGCTATAAATTGAGCAACCTTTTCTATTCCCTTTCTATCTAAAATCCAATACCAAGGGTTTCGCTTTCGCTCTTCTGACCACCTTTTTACTATTTGTCTTTCGTCTTGGGTTAACATTGCATTTTTTTCTTCCAGTGGTATCAAACCTCTAAATACTCTTACTTTTTCTCTTCCGATTACTTCTACAGTACAAATCTTTTCAGCAATTTCAGCAGGCGCCTCAGGAGCACCTATAATAACTGGGATGTTAAATCGCTGAAGCGCTCTTGTCAGATGAGAACCTAGGCTACCGGTAGAAGTAATAATGGCTTTTAACAAAGAAGAACATTGAAGAAGTTCGGAAGTATCGTCTAAACTTAAAGGACCCCAATAAATGATTTCGTTTCTATCACCCTCTAGATCTTTTAAAGAAGTAATCACTCGGTAGCCATGAGCAACACCCGGAGAGATTCCCCACCCTCCTCGGCACAAAACCCCTCCCTCTTTTTCAGCTTTTTGCGCCTCTATTTCATTTAGAGATGGTTGCAAGAGTTGCTGCAACTCAGAAGCAGTTATCTGTGATATTGCTTCTTTTTCAGAAAGTAGCCCTTTTTTTATTTGCTCAATAAGAAATCTTAGTTTCGCCAAAGGCGAAAGGGGAAGTTCCCGCAATTGTAAACACCATACAGTATCGCCATCATAAGAAAACTCAAGCTCCTGAGGAAGAGCACAATGCTCAATAATGGTACCAAAAATTTCTTCTAATTGACTTTTTATTGGAGAATTTGGAAGCTCAGCAAGAGGTTGTGATTCCCGCGTCTCATCACCAACAACAGCCCTTCCTTGCTTTCCAGGAGCATAAATAATCAAAGGACCCCCAATCAAATCAGATGGATCGTGGGTAAGTAAAACACCAGCGCCAGCCTTTTCAGCATCTCGATTGGTAAAAATCATTTGTTGGATGATACAAGCCGTACCCCAGTCTTTGGGAATTCCTAATTCTTCCCGCCATCTTCTTGTTCCTTTACTCCCCCAAGAGCCAAAAACAATTTTAATTCCCTTTAATATCTGTTGATCAATATCCTGAGGAAATTCCTCTCCTGATTCTCTTTTAAAAATCTTTTTTGCTTCAAAAATCAACGACTCCAATCCAGCTTCATCGGTTTTAGAAGATCTATTAACTAAATCATTAAATTTCTCAGAACCAATTCCCCAAAAACAGCCTAAATTTATAATTAGATCAAGATAAGATTCATAAGCTCCTCTTACACCAATTTCATTTTTTAAAGTATTTATTGTGTTGTCATTAATCCCAACATTAAGAAGAGTCAACATTACCCCGGCCATTGATACTGGTGGACTAGAGCGAATAGAGATAAAAAGAGGTTTTTCTCTATCATTAAAACGTCGGCCGGTTTTTTCCTCTAACCTTCTTAATTCCCTCCTAATAATTTCTAAGAAGTTTTCCTCATTCTTTCTTAATGCCCACCAGCCATCTGTGGTGATAATAAATCCTGTTGGTACAGACAGATTCCACGATACCATCAATCTTAACTGATATCCTTTATTTCCAAGAAAAAAACAAGCATCTTTATCAGATTCTGGAAAATAACCATCAAGAGGACAACAAATAGAAGAAGAACAATCTTCAGATGATTCCCTTTCTCTCTTACAATCATCATTCATACTGGTAATATTTTAAACTATAAAATGTAATAAAGTCAATTCCTAGAGTTTAAGAGGTTATAAGTACTTTATAAATTGTTGCAAATTGATTAGCTGTCTCTTTGTCGCAGAATAATTTTTTTAAATTTAAAACATTAATTTGTTTAATAATCACCATTATCGTCACCGATTCCGTGATAAAAATCCCTCATTATGTCTTAAAAATACCTAAATTTAGCGATCATTAGAATTTCTTCCGAAACATTAAAGGAAGAAATGTGGCCCCCGACCTTAAAAAAGCCATATGGCCCTAGGAATTACCTAAGGCTTTTTTTATTTCACACAGGTTCTAATGTAATCCAGTATTCGGAGCTACTATTGACTCTTGGTTTTATTTATAGTATGATATAAATACCTTGTAATAGGGTATTTTAATAAAAACAAGGTAGTTCTTTGAAAACTATCACATAATTTATATATAAAAATATAAAAAGGAGGCGAACAATGGATAAAAAAGGGTATATGGCGATAAGACATCATGATCTTAAAGAAGCCCAATGGTGCTCAGATTGTGATAAGGTAAAAAATAAAGCACTAAATCAAACATTCGTTGGCATACTTGAAGTGGGGGAGATATATAAAGTGGCAGGGAGTAACATAAAAGAACTTAAAAGATACAACAAGCAGTACCTTCTATTTAAACCGCTTGGTTTTGGTGCCATCTTTTCTATCTCTCAATATCCGCAAGCTATCTCTTTTGCAAAATATTATTCCAGTCATTCCCTCATGTTTATAATTAAATTTGAAAGAATTTGGAAAATTGAATTTAGAGAGAATATTGAATTTAGAGAATTGACAATAGAGGGGGCAATTGGTTATTTCCAACCAGAGTAATTAGTGAATAAATAGTTACCCCAGAGTATTTCTGGGGCTTTTTTATTTTTCATTTATGGGACTTTTTTGTTTTTTGGTAAGTGTGGTATAATACATATAAGTTTCATACGTTTACGTTTATAAAGCCTAATATATAATGAATAAAAAAAATTTAATAAATATTATTTTGATAGTAATTATTTTCGTTGCTATTGGGGCAATGGGGTATTTTATTTTCATCAAAAAATCAGAAACTATTCCCGAGGAAAGTACCAAAAGGTATACAAATTCATTATTGGGGATTGAATTTTCTTATCCTCGAAATTTTATTCCTTATCTTCGAGATAATGAATATTTAGGCGATCAACCGTCGCGTTTTGTATCTGGTAAAGATTCATATGCTCCATTAGACGAAAACTCTTATTTCGTAATAACTCTTAATGGCGTTAAGGGTTATTATGATTGTCCTTCTTTAGAAAATTCAGAAATGTCTTACTCTGGTTCATATGAAGATATCCAACAATTCATTCAAGAAGGCAAGTCAATTAAATTTGAGAATTGCAAAGAAATTATTCAAACCATTGATCAAGCCGCTCAAAATTCTGCTTATCATAAATTAAAGCCTTTTGGAGAAAATCCAATTATCAAAACATTGCAAATTGAAGGGCAAGAAGCAAGGCTTATAATTCCTTCCGAAAACAGTATTAACGAAAGAGAATTAATTGTTGAGCTGAAAAAATCCGTTTTCCTTTTAGATAAATATTGGACATTTTTAGTAATCCATACAAGTCAAGATCCTGATGGAAAAACAATGAAGACGATTTTAGAATCATTAACATTTAGATAAAATAATCCATCTGGCAAATTAAAACCTCGGGATAAAACGCCGAGGTTTTTAATTAATCGGATAAAGAAAACAAGTTTTGCTTTTATCAAATTATGCAGTGTCAGCATTTATTGGGGAAAGGAATTGACTCATATAGAGATTGTAATAAAATCCCTTTGCCGCTAGAAGTTTTTTGTGATTTCCTTGTTCTACAATCCGACCTTTATTCATCACTAGAATAATATCAGCATTATAAATAGTGGATAAACGATGAGCTATAACCAAACTAGTACGGCCTTTTCTTAGTTTTGCCATCGCTTTTTGAATCAACATTTCTGTTCGAGTATCAACAGAACTAGTAGCTTCGTCGAGTATCAATATTTTAGGATCAGCTAAAAAGACACGGGCTATGGTTAACAGTTGTTTTTGTCCTTGAGATATGTTAGAAGCGTCGTCGGTCAGTATAGTATCATATCCGTCTGGTAATGTTTTGATAAAATGATCTACATAAGCCGTTTGAGCAGCTGAGATTATTTCTTGTTCAGTGGCTCCTTCTTTGCTATAGGCAATATTATCCCGGATGGTGCTATTAAATAACCAAGTATCTTGCAAAACCATCCCAAAAATTTTACGGAGGTCATCTCTTCTCATTTTTCTGATATCAACGCCATCTATAGAAATACATCCGCGGTCTATTTCATAAAAACGCATTAATAAATTTACTAAGGTTGTTTTACCGGCACCAGTTGGACCAACTATTGCCACAGTTTCTCCAGGCTTAATCTCTAAATTTAAATCCTCAATTAGAGGAGTATCAGGGTTGTAGCTAAAGTAGACATGTTCAAATTTTATTTCTCCCTTTACTTTTTCCAGTACTACGGGATTTTCTATATCTGGTATTTCTTCTTTTTCATCTAAAAGTTCAAATACTCGTTCAGCTGAGGCGGCCGTAGATTGAAGAATATTTAAAATACTGGCTACTTGAACTACTGGTTGGGTAAATTGTTTAGAATATTGAATGAAAGCCTGGACGCCACCAAGGGTAATAAGACCTTTCGCTACTCGAATTCCCCCAATAATACAAATGACAACATAATTGAGATTATTTAAAAAATTTACTGAGGGACGAATTAAACTTGATATGAATTGAGCCTTAAAACTAGATTCATAAACCTTTTGATTTTCTTCATTAAAACGTTCTTTGGCTTTTTCTTCCCGGTTGAATGCTTTGATAATATTGTGGCCGGTAAATGTTTCTTCAATATGGCCATTCAAAGTACCAGTGCTGTCCCATTGAGCTATAAAGTATTTTTGGGATTTATTAATCACTAATCCAGCAATCAAAAGAGCTAAAGGAATAATCACAAGAGATATCCAAGTAAGCAGGGAACTAATAGAAAACATCATAATAAGAACTCCAACGACGACAGCAATCGCGTGGACTATTTGAGTAATATTTTGCTGGAGGGTATGAGCAATATTATCTACATCATTAGTCACTCGGCTTAAGATATCACCATGAGAGTGATTATCGTAATATTTTAAAGGTAATTTAGCGAGTTTGGCATCTACTTCTCGTCGTACCCGATAGACAGTATTTTGGGCAACGCCAGCCATTGTATACTGTTGTAGCCATTGAAAGAAAGCTCCTAAAAGATACACTATCAAAAGAGTAATTAATATCTGCTTCAAGGCTTGAAAATCTATGCCCTTGCCAGGCACAAGATTCATTACCGATATCATCTCTGCGAGTTGATTTTGTCCTTTTGCTTTTAATTCAGCAATAGCTTGTTCTTTAGTTATCCCGCTAGATAACTGTTTACTTATTACTCCTTCAAATAATTTATTAGTAGCTTCGCCTATTATTCTAGGTGCAAAAATAGTAAAAGTCACGCTCAAAATAGTAAAAATTACCACTAATAATAAAGGAATTGCTTGAGGCTTAAGATAAATAATAAGACGCTTCATCGTTCCTCTGAAGTCTTTAGCTTTTTCCACTGACCTAGCAGCAACTCGTGCTCCGCCACCGAATCTACCCTGCCTCCTTTGGATTTGTCCTCTTATTGGTGGTTTATTATTTTGATTATTATTAACACTCATATATTATCTTTTTATTATTAGACAGTTGAGAATGCACGATATCACGATAGATTTCACAGATTTTCATAAGTTGATTATGAGTGCCAATTCCTGCAATAGTACCATCGTCATTCAATACTACAATTTGATCAGCATCCAAAATAGTACTTACTCTTTGGGCTACAATAATGACAGCCGAATGAGTAGTTTCTTTTTTAAGGGCTAGTCGCAGTTGAGCATCAGTTTTAAAGTCTAAGGCAGAAAAGCTATCATCAAATAAGTATATCTCTGGTTTTTTGACTAAAGCCCGGGCAACAGCCAGTCTTTGACGTTGTCCTCCTGAAAAGTTAACTCCTCCCTGTTCAACAGGGGCGTATAACTTATCCGGCAGATCCATTACAAAATTCTTAGCTTGAGCTATTTCTAAAGCGTGCCAGAGTTCTTCTTCAGTAGCGTTTTCATTTCCGTAGCGTAAATTATCGGCGATTGTGCCGCTGAAAAGAAAAGCTTTTTGAGGAACTAATCCTATTCGGTTTCTTAAATCTTTCAGAGATATTTGGCGGATATCTATACCATCTATCTTTATGCTTCCATTAGTCACATCATAAAAACGAGATATTAAAGCTATCAAAGTACTTTTTCCGCAACCAGTGCTTCCGATAATAGCAGTAGTTTTTCCAGGTATTGCTGTAAATGTTATATCTTTGAGAACTAATTCTTCTGCATCAGGATAGTTAAAATCTACCTTAGAAAACTCTACTTTTCCTTCTATTCTTGGAGGTAAAGTTACTGATTTAGAAGGATCTTTAATAGACGGCTCGGTATTAAAAACTTCCAATAATCGCTCAGCTGAAGCTTCTGCTCGAGGCATCATAATAAACATACTCATAGCCAAAGTAACTGCTATCATAATTTCCATAATGTAAGTTAAAAAAGCAGTTAGATTACCTATTGCCATTGCTCCACTTTCTATTCTGTGACCTCCAAACCAAATAATGGCGATGGTAGCCATATTCATAATAATGAGAAGAGAGGGTATGGCCAAAGCAATAATTCGATTTACTCTTAAGGTAGTAGCAGTAAGGTCACGATTTGCTTTATCAAAACGTCGGGCTTCATAATTATTCTTCACAAAGGCTCTTATAACCCTGACACCCATCAGTTTTTCTCGCATAATTTGGTTCACGCGATCTATTTTACTCTGAATGGAACGAAATAGTGGTATAGCCTTTATTAAAATAAGCCATACTACCACCGCCATCAAAGGAGCAATAATAATGATAGAAGAAGACAGCACTACGTCCTGCCGCAAAGCCATTATAATTCCGCCCAAGCACATAATAGGGGCTATAACCATAAGATTTAATCCTAAAATTACCAGCATCTGGATTTGGTGCACATCATTGGTATTGCGGGTGATAAGAGAAGGAGTGCCAAATTTATCAAGGTCAGCTTGCGAGAAACTTTCCACTTTATAAAATACTGCTTGTCTCATATCCCGACCTAAACTCATTGAGATTTTGGAACCTAGATAAGAAGAGGATATAGCGCAAGCCGCTAATATTAGGGTAACTACCAGCATAAAAGCGCCCGTCCTTATAATATAATTGATATCTCCCTTGGCCATCCCATTGTTAATAATATTAGCGTTAAGATTAGGCAAATAAAGACTGGCCATTACTTGAGCCAATAATAAAACTACAGCCAAGGCGACCTGTTTTCTATAGGGTTTTAAAAATTTTATTAATAAATCTTTCATTTAAATTACCTCTATTTCTATTTTAATATCATAATTTCAATATTATACACTGTATTAAATGCTTTTCAAGCGATGAAATATAATTTATCTTAAATTTTTCTTTTATAAAATTGTAATTTGTTTCTTTTTTATTCGTTATATACCAAATCCCCCGGAATTAGAGAAAAAGGGATGAGATTTACAAAGAATAATCGATCTTCAGAAATTGACTTTTAATTTTATTTATAGTATGATATAAATACCAAGTAATAGAGTATTTTTGGTAAATTTTAACTAGTACCTTGAAAAAATGTACCTTCCTAATCGGCAAACTGTTCATTATCTTATTTTTAGTGGCTAGTTTGCCGATTAGGTAAGGAGGTGATTAACATGTTTGACATAGATGGACCAATAGCACTATTTGTATGGGCCCTCGTGATTATAGCTTTTATTAGTGTTATGCCCTGGTGGGTATGGATTCTCATTATTCTAGGTGGATTGTTATGGTTAATTTTCTCAGTTCTTAAAGATAGTGGTGTAGGGAGCGGTGTAGGTTCCTCTGAAGAACCAGAGAAGAAAGAACCCAATTATGCTCCTTATTCAGGTCATTATTCAGAGACAAATTACCATATTGATGAAGATGGAACAGTGCACGACAATGAAAACTATCAAATTGGTTATATAGATAGAGATGGAACTATTTATAGGTATGGTAGTGATGGACCAGAAAAAATAGGGTATATAGATGATTGTGGAAATATAAGAGGCAAAGACGGGACATCTATATCACACGATGATGATGATATCAATGATAAGATTAATGATATTGGTTTGATAATTAAGGGGAAAAAGAGGCATTAAAGGTTTGTTTTTCAAAGCCGATCTAAAATATAAAGATCGGCTTTTTTAATGGTCCCATAATTCTAATACGCTTTAATATGCAGAGTTGGGCAAATCACTGCTCGAATGACTTCGGATAACCTTTGTTTGACATTTCCTCCTAGAATAGTAAAATAGAGGCATGAAAATAAAAAAATATTTTGTTTTGGTTTTAATGGCAATAATTATTCTTTGCGGAATAGGTATTTGGTTAAACTATAATAAAAGTCAGGGGGATTTGATTCCATTCAATCAGCCTCCTCCAGAAGAAAATCTTATTGCTCAAGTGACTTTTCTTTGTAAAGATAATAAAACAATCGAAGCCAGCTTTTATGAAGGAGAAGTAAAGCCGGTAGAACCCGGCGAGCCACCAATTCCTCAGGGAAAAGTGAAGCTTGTTTTAAGTGATGGCCGGAGTTTTGAATTGCCTCAAACTATTTCTGCCAGTGGCGCTCGCTATGCTAATAGTAATGAGTCGTTTGTTTTTTGGAATAAAGGCAATGGCGCTTTGGTTTTAGAAAATAATGAAGAAAAAAATTATATCGGTTGTGTAATTTTGGCTAAAGATTCAGGAGATTTACCAAACACTTATTTAGATGCTGTGGTAGGTTTTACCATTCGTTATCCAGTTGATTATAAAATAGATACTTCGTATAAGTATCAGGCTTTAGGTCCTGGTAAAGAAATTGGTGGTGTAAAATTTACTATTCCCGAGAGTTTTGTTACAGGTACTAATTTATCAAATTTTGATACTGGAATTTCAGTTGAAATTATTCCTGCGACTGAAAATTGCCAAGCCAGCCTTTTTCTACCTGTTACTGATAGTACTGAAGTTAAAAATCTTGTTGATAATAATATTGAATATTCTTTCGCAAAAATTACCGAAGGCGCTGCTGGCAATTATTATGAAGAACAAGTTTGGGCGCTTAAAGAAACTAATCCCTGCATTGCTCTTCGCTATCTAATCCATTCAACCAATATTAATAATTATCCTGAAGGGATGGTTAAAGAATTTAACCGCGCCAATCTCCTAAATACTTTTGATAAAATTCGTTCTTCTTTGGTTACCTTATAAGATATCTTACATTATTTTAAAAATAAAACAATAAATTAAAATAATTTTATGAAATCAAAAAAGAATCTATTAATTGTGATAGGAGTAATTATAGTAGTCGTCGCTTTATTTTTCGTTTTTAAAGGGAATAACTTCTCAAAAATAAGCCCCTTAAATGAAAATGCTTTAAATAAGACACTCTCAAAACCATCATTGCTTCATCCTCCTGGAAAAATTTTTTGTGGAGGCATTGTCAAGGTCAATAGTTGGCACTGAAAATGGAGACAATAAAGGGATACCAACCGAAGAAGGCGGCAAATTTATGAATTTTCTTCAGCAATACGGAATCAATTTTAAAGAACTGGAAGAATATTCCGATGCCTTATCTTTAGACCCAGTAAGAAGTCAGGAAGTGAGCACGAAGTTATCTAATCGACTTACAAAGTTAGGGGAAAAATAATAATCTTAAACTCTCTTTTGAGTGGTTTCCAAGATTTTCGCGCAAACAAGGCCAATAATAGAAAAAATAATAGCAACGGTAATTAAATAATTATCGCTTTTAATTGCGCTTAAAAGAAAACTTGGAATCGTACCGCCTAAAGTAGAAATAATACTTGAGGCAGCGCCGGCTTTTTGAACCTGCTCTTCAAAAAGGTCTAATGATAAAGCGGCTCCATTGCTTTCTTTAATCGCATAGTCAACCCCAAAAGCACATAAGGTAATTGCCAATACCCAAATGTTTTTGCTTAAGAGAAAACACACCCCTCCAACAATTCCTATCAAGATTTCCAGATAAAGCATTTTAAAACGACCTATTTTGTCAGAAATTGCTCCCATAGGGTGAGTTAATAATACTCTCGTAATTTGAAAGACTATAAGAAGAAGGCCAATGTAAGAAGCGCCATAAAGGTTCTGAATAGTAAGAGGAATTTTTGCAGTAATTAATCCAAAAATCCAACCAGTGGCAATAGAACTGGGAAAAAGCAAAAGGATTCTTCTATCAAAAACAAATTTTAGAATTTCTTTCAACTGACCAATAAAACTTCTTGAATAACTCTCTTGAAATTTTGATTTTGGCTCTCTTAAAAAGATTAGAAGAATGAGAAAACCTAGAAAAGCGATAATTGTAAGAATGAAATAAAAATTTATAAAAGACCCCCGAGCCAAATAGAGCGAACCAAAAACCAAACTCAAAGTTGCCCCAATTCTTACTCCGGCGCGATAAAAACCATTAAAACTTCCTCGTTTTTCTTTAGGACTAACTGCTCCAATATATGCCACTTCAACATTACCTTTTAATCCTGCCCCTAATCCCAAACAAATAGCCGCCGTATATAAAAAAAGAACATTTCTCGTAATAATAGCCAATATAAAAAGAGGGTAAGAGAAAAAACCCAAAACTAATGATTTTTTTAAGCCAATTTTAGAACTTATAAACGGCGCCGCAATATTTCCCAAAAATACTACCCCATATAAAAGCGAGAGGGCTTTTAGGGCGAAAGTTAATTGACCAGTGGTTTTATAAAAGGCGGTAAAATAATGTTCTGAGGCTTGCCAGCCAAAAAATAAAATTCCTCCTGCCAGAGTTAAAATTATAATATCTGCATATTGATTAAGAGAAAATCGTCGTTTGTTTTCCATCTTATTTATAAATTTACCAGTCGAAAATTGAAATTAGATATTCGTCAATTTCGCGTTGGTCTAAATCGTAAAAATTTTTATTTTCTTGATGAAGTTTGGTGGCTAATCTAATACCGACAAATCGCCAATGCCAAGGTTCAAAAATATAATATTTGTTATTTTCTGGATAAGATAAAATAAAACCGTATTTATAAGCATTTTCTAAAAGCCATTTATAGGTTTTTGTTTTATGAAATAAAGAAGAATTTCCATTGAATTCACTGGTAGTAAAATCAATAGTTGTTCCTAATTGGTGTTCTGAATATCCTTGGTCAGCAACAAATTTATTTGCTCCAGAGCCATAAGAAAAAGAAGAACTGGATTTAATATTTGCTTGTTCAAAAAAAGACCGATATCCCCATTTAACCTTTAAATCAATTTGGTTCTTTTTTGCTTCTTCTAAAAGAGTGTATAAAAACGGCAAAACATTACCGTGGATATATTGTTCCTTTGAATTGTTTACATATTGGGAGTCAATCGGGAGCAGGGTTTTTGGCACATAGTTCTCGTTTAAAAAATAAACTTTGGAATATTTTTTTAGCAGTTCTTCGTCTAAACTTCTTAATTTTACAATCGTATTGACATTTTGCTTTAAATCTTCAAGAGTGGAAGAAACATTATCAATTTGCGCTTCTTGATTTATTAACTGCTCTTGAAGCGCTAAATTCTCTTCGTTTTTTCTTTCCACTATACTCTCATAAACTTCATTTACTCTCTGATAAACTGTAAGGGCACCTTTAACTTGCCTGAATTCGTTTAAGAAAATATAGAATTTTAGAGAGAAATAAGAAAGGGCGCCAAACCCAACCAAAATAATAACTAAAACAACTGCTGTTTTGAAAAACGATTTTTTCATTTATTTTACCCCTTTATTGTATCAACTTTTGAGATATAAAGCAAAAATCATTTGTTTTAAGGCGCAAAATGCGATAAAATATTAAGAATTATGGAAAAAACAGAAAAAGAACTGGTTTTAAATGGCCTTTTAGTCCAATCTTATTTCAAAAAATCTTTAGAAAAATCTAAAGGAAATATTTTACTTCTCCACGGCTGGGGAGTTTCTGCCTCTATTTTTAATTCTCTGGCAGAATTTTTAACTAAGGAAAATTTTGATGTTTATTTAATTGATTTTCCCGGTTTTGGCAAATCGCCAGCGCCAAAAATGCCTTTAGTGTTGGAAAACTATTCGTTGTTGGCAAAAGAATTTATTGAAAAAGAAATCCAAGAAGAAACTATTGTTTTGGCTCATTCGTTCGGCGGGAGGGTGGCTATTAAATTAACCAGCAATTTCTCGCAATTGGTGAAAAAACTTGTTTTAATAGATAGCGCTGGTTTTGTAAAAAAAGGTTTGAAAAATACTTTAATTAAAATCTTTGCCCAAATTTTTAAGCCAATTTTTAAACTTCCGGCCTTTTCTTCGTTAAAGATTAAAATTTATAAAAAAATCGGCACTGAGGATTATCTTTCAAATCTTGAATTGAAAAAAACTTACGCCAATATCGTAAAGGAAGATTTAACAGAAGAATTAAAAAAAATATCGGTTGAAACAATTATTATTTGGGGAAAAGATGATAAAACCACTCCTTTGAGTTGGGGAAAGAAAATGCACAAATTAATCAAAAATTCCAAATTTTACGAAATAAAAGGCGACCATTTTTGCTTTTTGGACAATCCTTCTGAATTTAACTTCATTCTAAAGAATATTCTTAGTTAAAAAGTTATTTAATCTGCTTTAAAACTTATTCGCTCGAACTGGCATTAGGGGTTTGCTGAAGCAGTATTGAAGCAGACAAAAAACAACAATTTTAAAATGAAAAAATTTGTAAAAATTCTATTTTTTTACCCTTTATACTTCCTTCAATTGGAAAACTACCAATTGAAAAGGTTTTATCAGGTTTATTTTAAAAAGGCTTCTACTTTAGAAAAACCACGGCAAAAACTCGTTTTAACTTTAAAAATCAAAGTTCTTATTTTGGTTTCGGCAATAATAATTCTTTTGGCTGGCGTATTGTTCGCTTACAAGTTTTCTGTCTGTTGGGGAATTGCTGCAAGTTTTATTCTTGTTTTATGTTTTCCATTTATTCTTGGTTTAAGCGTCATAATTCTTCTTCCGTTGGATATTTTAATCAAAAAACTAAATATTTTTCAGGCTCAACAAAAAATTAAAAGATTAAAAAATCTAAAAATAGTTGGAATTACCGGCAGTTATGGAAAAACTTCATTTAAGGAAATTTCAGCCGCTATCTTGGGAACAAAATATAAAGTAGTTTATACTCCAGAAAACAAAAATACTCCGTTGGGAGTTAGCCAAGTCATTTTAAAAAATTTAAAGCCGGAAACGGAAATTTTTGTGGCAGAAATGAGCGCCTGGCAAAAGGGAGATATTAAAATCCTCTCTCGAATAGCGCCACCGGGAATCGCGGTTTTAACAGGGATAAACGAGAGCCATTTAGAAAGGTTTAAAACCATTGAAAATACTATCAACACTAAATTTGAAATTGTTAAATATTCAAAGGAAAACGCTTTAGTTGTCTTAAATGCAGACAACGATTATATTATAAAAAACTACAAAAAATATGTCGGCAATAAAAAGGTAATTTTCTTTGGCAAAGAAAACGAAGAATTTTTAAATTATAAAATTAAAGAAATAATTTTTAACGAAAACACCTTAAAACAAACTTTTATCTTGGAATTAGAAGGCAAAACTTATCAATTTGAAATTCCTTTTTTGGGTGAATATGCGGTAGCGATGACTATTGGCGCAATTTTAATCGCTAAATATCTCAATTTAAATGAAACAGAAATAAAAATAGGCTTGAGCTTGTTAAAACCAATAGAACACCGGCTTCAGCCAATCCTTCGTGACGATATTTTAATCATTGATGACAGTTATAATGGCAATCCTAATGGCGCCAGAGAGGCGATTAAGGTTTTGTCTCGTTTTAAAAAGAGAAGAAAAATTTATGTTACGCCGGGGCTGGTAGAAATTGGGAAGCGGAGTTACGAAATTCACAAAGAAATTGGAAAACTATTGGCTCCAGTAGCGGATTTGGTAATTTTAATAAAAAACAGCGTCACGGATTTCATTGTTGCAGGTCTTAAAGAAAGCGGCTTTAATTCAGAACAAATCATAATTTATAATACTCCCTTTGAATTGGAAGAAAACATTAAAAAAATAATTAGAGCCAATGATGTAGTTTTATTTCAAAACGATTGGCCGGACAACTACCTGTAAAATTAACTGCCAATAACATTTTCTTTTTAAGATTTGTTCTGCTAAAATAATAATTATGAAAAGCGCTAAACCAACAATTGGAGTATTTTTTGGCAGCCGAAGCCCAGAACACGATATTTCTATTATTACGGCTGAGTTAATTATCAGCGGATTAAAAGGGTTAGAATATCCAGTTATTCCTGTATATTTTGCCAAAGACGGCACTTGGTATATTAATGAAAAATTATCTAATTTGTCTTTTTTTCAGACTGATATTTGGGATTTTAAAAATTGGCATCGTTATTATTTAGATTTAGAAAATTCTAAAGAAAAAATCGTTTTAAAGCAAAAGGGGATTTTTGGGAAAAAAATAACGATTGAAGTTTCTTTTCCGGCTTTTCACGGCCAATATGGGGAAGACGGCACAATTCAAGGTTTATGGGAAATTTTTAATATTCCTTATATTGGCTGCAGTGTTTCAAGTTCTGCTTTGGCGAAAGACAAAGTTTTTACAAAATTAATTTACAAAGCAAAACAGATTCCAACAACAGATTTTATCTATTTTTATAACTTTGAGTGGGATATTCATAAAGAAAAAATCTTAAAAGAAATCCAGGAAAAACTTCATTATCCTCTGTTTGTAAAACCATCAAGGCTCGGTTCGTCTATTGGAATAAAAAAGGTAAAAAATCGCAACGAGTTGGAAGAGGCGATTGAAGTTGCCCTTCACTACGATGAAAAAATTATAGTTGAAAATGGAATTGAAAATGTTAGAGATTTAACTTGCGCAGTTTTGGGAAATTCTAAAGACCTGTTTGTTTCTTTGGTTCAAGAATCGCTTTATGAGACTGATTTTTTTACCTTTGAAGACAAATATTTAAAAGCCGGAGGCGCTCAAACAGGAAAAGCCCAACAAAAAATAGTTATTCCGGCAGAAATTCCTAATAATCTGACTGAAGAGATTCAAAAATTAGCAAAAGAAATTTTTGTGATGTTTGGCTGCAGCGGAATCTCAAGAATTGACTTTCTATACGATGAAAAAGAAAATAAACTCTACACCAATGAAATCAATCCTTTGCCAGGCACACTCTACCATCATTTATTCAAGAAGAGCGGTATTGAACTTCCTCAATTATTGCAAAAACTAATTGATTCAGCGTTTGAAAGACATAGAGAAAAACAGCAATTAATCACTACTTTCAATTCTTCAGTTTTAAAGCAAAGCAATATCTCAAATAAATTCAAAATTTAAGGTCGATTCACTCACCCAAATCCCGCTTTTTTTTGAAAAAAGAGCAGGATTTAGGCGAACAAGTAAAATTAAATTAACTTCTAATTAACTTCTATGGTGAATTTTGTCATTAAAAAAGATGGTTCGCAAGAACCATTTGACCAAGAAAAAATAAAAAGGGCAGTCATTGGCGCTTGCAAAGAAGCAGGATTGAATGAAACAAAACAGGCAGAATTGGCCCAAAGCATTAGCCAAAAAATAATGGAAATATTTAACGGTCAAGAAGTAGTAAAATCTATTGAACTGCGGGATAAAATTTTAGGTGAATTAGAAATAATGGCACCCGAAGCAACCGCTGCTTGGTACAACTACGAAGCGAATAAAGCAAAATAGGAGGCGAAAATAAAAAGGGGCAAATTATTGCCCCTTAGATTTTTTATCTAACTCTTCTTCTATCTTTTCTATTTCTTGAATTAATGCTTTATTTTGCCTGATGGAATCATTCTGAAACCATAAAATGAATTTTTGAAATAATATATGTGCTTGCCATTCTTGACCCCATATTTCCAGACACTCTTGTAAAATGAGTTTAAATTTTTCAGCTTTTTTTCTGTTATGAAAATCAATTGTAATCTGTTTTATATTCTCTGAATCTTCTTTAGCAGCATTTAAAGCAGAATCCGTCAGCTCCTTCATTTGGATATCAAAATCTTTCAGAAAATCATCATATAGTTTCAAGTCAGTAATCGTTTTTCCAAAATAAAAAGGTAATATCTCCTCAAAAAAAAACCGCATAATGGCAGAGGGGTGCCAGTTATTGAACAACGAATGATACAATCCATGCTTAAATCTATTGATCTTTGGAAGTTTATTCTTTTCTTCATCACTTCCCCCAATGCTCACCGGTACTATATGGTGAGTATCAGTACCGTCCCTTTTCATCTTCACCTCCCGTTTAAAAAATTTTTAAAGAACAAAATTACTCTTTTATTGTATCAGTTATCCTCTATTTAAGCAATATCAAAATATGAAAGACTATCTTCAAAGAGCAAAAAAGTGGCTATTAGAAGAAAAATATAATGGCGAGCAGTCTGTACAATATTTTAAAGATTTAGAAAAACTAAAAAGAGGAGAGCCTTTAGATTACGTAATCGGTTTTAGAGATTTTTTAAATTGCAAAATTGATTTGTCTTTAAAACCTTTAATTCCGCGCGAAGAAACAGAACATTGGTTGGAAAAAATTATCATTGATATCAAAAACAAGTATTCTGGCAAAAAATTAAAAATTTTAGACCTTTTTAGCGGTTCTGGTTGCGTTGGCATAGCAATTTTAAAACATCTACCGAATTCTCTGGTTGTTTTTGGCGAAAAATCTCCTAAATTTATAAAACAAATTAAAATTAATCTAAAAATAAATAAAATAAAGCCTTCCCGCTATAAAATTGTTCAAACAGATATCTATTCAAATATTAAGGGAAAATTTGATTTTATTTTTGCCAATCCGCCTTATTTATCTAAACAAAGAATTTCCAAGGTTCAAAAATCGGTTTTAAAATACGAACCGAAAAACGCTTTATTCGCCAAAAACAACGGCTTATACTTTATTGAGAGATTAATTAAAACATCAAAAAATTTTCTAAAATCAAAAGGAGAAATGTTCATTGAATTTGACTCCTGGCAGAAAAAGAAAATAGAGAAAATTTTAAAAGTAAATCCTTTCTACAATTTTCAATTTTTTAAAGACCAATTCAATCGTTACCGCTACTTAAAACTTACTTTGAAATAACACCTTTCTTTTCTTAATTCTTCCTCTTTTCTTTTTTTAGTGACGATCGTCATTAAAAAAAGAAAAGTTGCAATAAGAAGGTCAAAAATGGTAAGATAGAAAAATAGAATAGAAAACACAGGGCTCTATTTGAGGGACTTATATAACTTCAAAATAGGGCGCTTTTGTATTTTAGAAATCAGTCTTAGAGTCAGAAAAAAATGTCTATTTTTAAGTTAAAATCACCGTATAAACCAGCCAGCGGCCAACCTAAGGCTATAAAACAACTGGTAGAAGGAATAAAAAAGGGGTATCGCTTTCAAACCTTAATGGGAGTCACTGGTTCTGGAAAAACTTTTGTGATGGCTAATACTATTTCTCATTTTGACAAGCCAATTTTAGTAATTGCCCCGAACAAAGCCTTGGCTGCCCAACTCTATCATGAGTACAAAACTTTTTTCCCGGCAAATTCGGTTAATTATTTTGTCTCTTATTATGATTATTACCAGCCAGAAGCATATCTGCCAATTACTGATACTTATATTGAAAAAGAGGCCCTTATTAATGAACAAATAGATAAATTAAGGCATAAAGCAACGTCTGCTTTAATGACGCGGCGCGATGTCATTATCGTGGCTTCAGTTTCTTGCATTTATAACTTAGGAGTGCCTTTAAACTATTTTGCTTCTGCAATTCATTTGGAAATAGAAAAACCAATTACCCGCGGAGACCTAATCAGGCAACTAATAAAAATCCAATTCACTCGCACCAATAGCGATTTGAAACCGGGTTATTTCAGAGTAAGAGGAGATGTTTTTGAAATTATGCCTATAACAGGGGAGGTAATTTATTATGTTGAAATTAAAGACCAAAAAATTTATGAGATAAATCTACTTGCCCCCCTAACCAGAAAAATCATTGAGAAGTTAAAGGAAGCGGTGATTTTTCCAGTCAAACATTTTATTTCACTAGAACCTCAAAGAGAAAAAGCAATTGAAGAAATTAAAAAAGAACTAAAAGAAAGGTTAGATTACTTTAATAAAAATAAACTTTATTTAGAGGCAGAAAGGTTGGAAAGAAGAACAAAGTACGACATTGAAATGATTAAGACTTTAGGCTATTGCCATGGCATTGAAAATTATTCAAGACATTTGACTGGCAAACTAATGGGCGACCCACCGGATACTTTGCTTTCATATTTTCCTTCTAAAAATGGCAAACCTGACTTCCTGACAATTATTGACGAATCTCATATTTCTATTCCTCAAATCAGAGGAATGTATGAAGGTGACCGTTCAAGAAAAGAAATTTTAGTCCAATACGGCTGGCGTTTGCCATCTGCTTTAGATAACCGGCCTTTAAAATTTGAGGAGTTTTTGGAAAGAACTGAACAGATAATTTTTACTTCTGCCACTCCCGGCGATTTTGAACAAAAGAATTCTAAACAAATTGTAGAATTGATTATTAGGCCAACCGGCCTTGTTGATCCGCCAATTGAAGTCCGGCCAGTCTTTAACAAAGAAACTAATTACAGCCAAATTGATGATGTGGTAAAAGAATTAGAAATGATAGAAAAGAAAGGGGAACGAGCAATTGTCAATGTTTTGACTAAAAAAATGGCCGAAGAATTGACTGATTATCTTTTAAGAAAAAATATCAAGGCAAATTATCTGCATTCTGATATTAAAACTTTTCAGCGAGCGGAAATTTTAACCAAGTTCAGAGAAGGAGAATTTAATGTTTTAGTCGGAGTCAACCTTTTAAGAGAAGGGCTTGATTTGCCTGAAGTCACTTTGGTGGCAATTTTAAATGCTGACCAAGAAGGATTTTTAAGAAGCGAATCTTCTTTAATTCAAACAATGGGAAGAACTGCCAGAAATATCAACGGCAAAGTTCTTCTTTATGCTGATAACTTAACCGGCTCAATTAGAAAAGCAGTTAAAGAAACTCAGAGGAGAAGAAAAATCCAATTGGCATACAATAAAAAACACCATATTACGCCGGAAAGCATCCATAAAAAAGTAGAGGAATTGATTACTTTTGATTAAATTCTATGGAGGATGAAATAATTATTAAAGGAGCAAGAGTTCATAATCTAAAAAATATCAACTTAAGGTTGCCAAAAAATAAGTTGATTGTTTTTAGCGGTGTATCTGGAAGCGGCAAGTCTTCTTTGGCTTTTGATACTATTTTTGCTGAAGGCCAGCGTCGTTATTTGGAATCTTTATCTCCTTATGCGAGACAATTTTTGGGTCAAATGGACAAACCAGATGTTGATGAAATTTTGGGCCTTTCGCCGGCAATCGCCATTGACCAAAAAGCCCTTTCCCACAATCCTCGCTCAACTGTCGGCACTCTAACAGAAATCTACGATTATTTAAGAGTGCTTTTTGCCAGAATGGGAGAAGTATTTTGTCCTTTATGCGGAGAGAAAATTCAAAAACTCTCTTTAGATGAAATGACAGACATTATTAAAGAAAAGGCGAAAAGCGTAAAAAATAAAACTGTTACCGTTCTTTCACCTGTTATTCGCGGCAGGAAAGGGGAGTATTATCAAATGCTTTATGACTTTCTATCATTAGGTTATTCATTTGCTTACATTGATTCAAAAAAATATTCTCTTCATGATAAAATTGAACTGTCGCGTTATAAAAATCACACTATTGAAATTGTCATTGACACTGTCTCAATTGACGATGAATCGCGACTTTTTGAAGCAATAGAAAACGCGGTAAATTATAGCAAAGGTTTGGTGAAAGTAACTTTTGAAAAAGAAAAACCGCCTCAGAAAATAAAAGAAACTCTTCTTTTATCAAGCCTCTGGACTTGTCCCGAAGATAATTTTGCTTTTCCCGAAGTTGAACCACGCCTTTTTTCCTTTAACAGTCCTTATGGCGCCTGTCCTGCTTGCCATGGTTTGGGAAAAGAAGATATTTTTACCAATGAAATCTGCCCAGTTTGCAAAGGAAAAAGATTAAAGCCAGAAGCTTTAGTCGTAAAAATCAATGGCAAGAATATTTGTGAATTAACCAACTTATCAATTGACCAACTCTATTTATTTTTTAATAAATACGAAGCAAATTTAAAAGAAAAAGAAAAAATTATTTCTGCTGATTTAATTAAAACGATTAAAGAAAGATTAAAATTTTTAAGCGAAGTCGGGCTTTCTTATTTAAGTTTAAACCGGGAAGCAGAAACGCTTTCTGGCGGAGAAGCCCAAAGAATCAGATTGGCTTCCCAAATTGGCTCTCAACTTTCAAATGCTCTATATGTTTTGGACGAGCCAACAATAGGCCTTCATGAAAGAGATACTGACAAATTAATTAAAATTTTAGAAACTCTTAAAAAAAGAAACAATACTATTATTGTCGTTGAACACGATGAAAAAACAATTTATTCTTCGGATTATTTAGTAGATTTGGGGCCGGGAGCAGGAATTGAAGGCGGTTATATTACGGCAAGCGGTAAAACAGAAGAATTAATCGAAAACGAAAAGAAATACCAATCTTTAACTTTAGATTATTTAAGGGATAAAAGAACAGTCTTTGTTCAGAATCCTTTAAGGGGGCAATTGACAGAGAAACTTAAAATAATCGGCGCCAAGGCGAATAATTTAAAAAATATTAACGTTGAAATTCCTTTAAGAAAATTAGTAGTTGTCACTGGCGTTTCTGGCAGCGGAAAATCATCTTTAATTTATGATGTCTTGTATAAAAATCTTGTTAATCTTATTTATCGCCTTCCTCAGGATTTAAAAAATGTTTCAAAAATTTTAGGCAGTGAATACTTAGACAGGGTAGTAATGGTTACTCAGGCGCCGATTGGCCGAACTCCGCGTTCAAATCCCGCTACTTATACGGGAATTTTTACTCCAATTCGCGAATTTTACGCTTCTTTGGAAGAAGCCAGACAAAGAGGCTATCATGCCTCACGATTTTCATTTAATGTTAAAGGCGGCCGTTGCGAAGCCTGCGAAGGAGCAGGCTACAAATTAATTGAAATGCATTTCCTGCCGCCTATTCTGGTGGAATGTGAAGTTTGCCACGGAAAAAGATTTAATCGGGAAACCTTACAAGTAAAATATCAGGGAAAAAATATTAGCGAAGTGTTAGAGTTAACAGTAGAGGAAGCGCTTAAATTTTTTGAAGGAATTTATCCTATTACCGAAAAATTACAAGTTTTGAAAGAAGTCGGCTTGGGTTACATTAAATTGGGACAATCAGCCACTACTCTTTCTGGCGGAGAAGCCCAAAGAATTAAATTGGCGCGCGAACTTACCCATCCATTAGGAAGAAGAGTGCTTTATCTTTTAGATGAACCGACAGTCGGTCTTCATTACTATGACATAGAAATGCTTCTCAAAGTTTTAATAAAATTGATTGAAAAAGGAAATTCAGTAGTTATGATTGAGCATAATATGCATGTAATTAAATGCGCGGATTATATTGTTGATTTGGGACCAGAGGGCGGTGAAAAAGGAGGAAAATTAATTATTGAAGGAACTCCCCAGGAGATTGTAAAGACAAAAAACTCTTATACTGGTCAGTATCTGAAACATTACTTAAAATAATTTCTTATGGCATCTCTCAAAGAACAAGTTAAAAAATTTCCAAAATCAAGCGGCGTTTATCTCTTTTTGGATAAAAACGGCAAAGTGCTATACGTCGGCCGGGCAACCTCTTTAAGAAAAAGAGTTCTAAATTACTTTGAAAAAGGATTGGAGCCAAGAATTTCTGAAATGGTCGGACTGGCGAAAAAGGTCAACTGTATTAAAACTAACAACCTTTTAGAGGCAGTAATTTTAGAAGCAAATTTAATCAAAAAATATTGGCCAAAATATAATATTAAAGAAAAAGACAACCGCTCTTTTATTTATCTGGTGATTTCTAAAAAAGACTTTACTTATCCAATTATTGCCAGAGGCCAGGAACTAAAAAAATTTCCGGCGGAAAAAGCGGAAATCTTCGGCCCTTATCAAAGTTTAACTATCGTTAATAATGCTTTAAAAATTTTGCGGCGTTTTTTCCCTTATAGCACCTGTAAAATTAATTCTGGCAAACCTTGTTTTAATTACCAAATAGGACTCTGTCCCGGCGCCTGTATTGGCGCCATCTCAAAAGAAGATTATCAAAAAAACATAAATAATTTGATTCTCTTTTTAAAAGGCGAAAATAAAAAACTTTTTAAAATTATTGCCAAAGAAAATCCGGAAAAACTGAAAGCATTAAAGCATATTCAGGACGCGGCTTTAATTTCAAAAGAAGATTATTATTTAAAGCAAAACCTTTATCGGATTGAAGGCTATGACATTTCTTATTTTCAAGGGAAAATTCCTTATGGTTCAATGGCAGTTTTTATAAATTCAAAAAAATCGCCTTCTGACTATCGAATTTTTAAAATCAAAGAGGCGCAGCCAAAAAATGACCTAGAGGCTTTAGCCGAAGTTATCAGAAGAAGATTGAAACATTCGGAATGGAGATTGCCGGATTTAATTGTGATTGACGGCGGGAAACCTCAAGTAGATTATTTGTCAAAACTATTTAAACAATTACAAGTAAAAATTCCTTTTGTTGGGATTTCAAAATACCGAAACGACAAGTCCCACAACTTTTCTGCGAGAAGTCAGGACAAGTTTGTTTTTCCAAAAAATACAAAGACCACGGTTAAAAATTTAATTGAAAGTCAAAAAAACACTTTGCTAAAGGTGCGAGATGAAGCCCATCGTTTTGCGCTAAAATTTTCCAGAAAAACCATTAACTTGAAAAAATGAAATAAAAATCAAAGAAATTTGTATAATTATATGAAGGCAAATAGCAATTTTCCCCAAAAAGAAGCCATTTCTGATGAACAAATCGCCACTAGCGTTCAGAAAGGAAATTTAGAAGATTTCGGTGAATTAGTACTAAGATATGGTAAGAAAATCCAGAACTATCTTTTTAGATTTATTCAAACTAAAGAGGAAGTAGAAGACTTAACTCAGGACATTTTTTTAAAGGCCTATTCAAATATTTTAAGTTTCAATCCAAAGAAAAAATTCACTCCCTGGCTTTATCAAATAGCCCACAATGAGTTAGTCAATTATTTAAGAAAAAAACATTATCTTTCAACAAAATTTATCAATTTAGATTTAGATATTTTGGCCGCGAAAAGTGTATCGAAAAATGACATTCTAAAAGATTTAGAAAACAATTTAAAATTTGAATTAATAGACAAAAACCTGAATAAATTAAATTTTAAATATCGCCAGCCATTTGTTTTGTTTTTCTATGAGAATCTTTCTTATCAGGAAATTTCCGACATCTTAAAAATACCTATCTCCACTGTTGGAACCAGAATCAAAAGAGCAAAAGAAATTATAAAAAAATCCGTTAATAATTCAGAATCTTTTTATTAAATTTATGGAAAAAGAAGAGACTGAAAAAAAAGAGACTAATAACACCCCAAAATTGAAAGAAACAATTCTTGCTCAAATTAAAAATGGGAAAGTAAAAATAAAATCTAAATTTTCTTTTATTTTAAAAGACATCCTTCTAATAGCGGGCATAATCGCTTTAATTCTTTTGGCGTGGTTTATTTTAAGTTTTGTTTTCTTTGTTTTAAAAGTTAAAGGGTTATCTTTTCTTCCCCAGATAGGCCTAATCGGCTTAAAAATATTTCTGATAAATCTTCCTTGGCTATTAATTCTTATTGTTTTGTTAATTCTAATAGTCTTGGAATTATTTGCCAAAAATTTGGCAGTGGTTTACCGAAAGCCGCTCCTTATTTCTTTTTTCGTGCTCTTTGGCTTAATTTTGATTGGCAGTCTAATTCTAAACAGAACATCCCTTCATCCTCGCTTTTTTTCTCAGTCTAAAAAGCAGATGCCCCCGCCAGTTTATGGTTATTTTTATAGAAGAATCGGACCCCAAAAACCTCCGCCTTATTTTCAATCCTTTGTCTGGCGTGGTAATATAAAAGAACTCACAAACAAAGGATTTATCTTGGAAACTTATTTTGGCGAAATATTGGAAGTTCAAACCTCTACTTTAAAGAAACCTTTGGCCGAACCTTTAAAAATAGGGGATTCAGTGGCAGTAATTGGAAAAAAGAAAGGAACCATTATTGAAGCGGAAAAAATTTTAAAAACCGAAGATATTTTTAGAAAACCTCTCCCAGAAAATAAAAAAATTTAATAATTAAACTTATGGCTCATAATTCTTCAAACTTCATAAAAAAATTAGCGAAAAACAAAATTTTCATTTTTGCTTTAGTCGTCATAGTTATCCTTGGCGGTTATTTTATCTATAAAAAAACTGCTAATAAGGAGGAAACTAAATATATCATCGGTCAAGTTTCCAAAGGAACAATCAACAAAATCGTTTCTGGCAGCGGTTATATAACCATTCCTGACCAATTAGATGTCAAATCCAAAATCGGGGGAGAGGTCGTTTATATTAACGTTCAAAACAATTCTTTTGTTAGCGCCGGAACAACAATTTTAAAAATAGATTCAAAAAATTACGAGAAACAGGTTGATGACGCTCAATTCAGTTTAGAAATGGCTCAAATGTCTCTTGAAAAATTAATCTCTCAAAAAGAACAAACAACAAATGACTTAAATAAAGCCTACGAAGATGCTTTCCAGAATCTCTCCACAATTTATGGCGCTCTTCCTTCCTTGATAACCAATATTAAAGAGATTTTTGAATCGGAAACAAAAAGAGAAATAAACCTAAAAGATTTGGATTTTTACAGCCAGGTTGTCGGCTTCTACAATAATTTGCCTTATACTCAAAATCAACAAATAGATTCTTTTAAAAAACTTTTGAATGAATATTATGATTTATTCAGAAAATATCAATTATTGAAACTGCCCGTAGAGCATAACGATTTTGACAATTTTCTAAATTCTACTTACTACACCATTAAAAATTTATTTGATTTAATCAGGAACAACCGTGATATTGTTCTCTCTTATAAAGATTTACACGACAATCATTCAATTTTTACCGACATTCCGATGGCCATTACCAATTCCCAGCTTGACTCCTTATCACAAGCCACAGCGAGTTTAAACCAATACATAAACACCATTACTTCAAATAAAAATACAATTGATAAATACAAAACTACCCTTAAAAATTACGAACAGGATATTAAAAACCAAGAGTATTCAATTAAGCAAAAAGAAAATGCCCTGAAAGAAGCCAAAGATAATCTTGAAAATTGTTATGTGAGAGCGCCTTTAAGCGGAACCCTGACAAATTTTGAAATTAAAAAGGGCGATCTAATTTCTAGTAATACCACTATCGGGACTTTAATTACCAAAAATAAAGTGGCAGAAATTACCTTAACAGAAATAGACGCGGCTTTGGTGAAAGAAGGACAATCAGTCACTCTTACTTTTGACGCTTTGCCAGAAGTAATTTTAAAAGGTCGGGTAACTGAAGTTGGGTTATTAGGCCAGACATCGCAGGGAGTAGTTTCTTATCCAGTTAAGATTTCCATTGAATCTTCGCCTGATTTAGAAAAAGTAAAAGCCTCAATGACAGTTGATGCCAATATCATCGTAGAAGGGAAAAGTAATATTTTAACTATTCCCCTTACCGCTCTCAAAACAAAAAATGGAAAAAGTTTTGTTGAAATCCCTGATGAAGCAGATTTAACTTTAATAAAATCGCAAACATCAACCAATCAAAAACAACGCCCACAAAAAACAGTTACTTTAAAGTTGCCGCCTAAAGAAAAATTTGTTGAAACTGGAATAAGCGATGAAGAAAATATAGAAATAACCTCTGGCTTAAATGAAGGAGATTATATCATTATTCAAACTATCACTCCAAATCAAAACACTTCAACTTTAAGACAAAATTCTTTCTTTAACAGTTCTCAGTTTAGAATGGGAGGAGGTGGCGGAATGCCAATGATGAGATAGTAAATATGTTGGAAACTAAAAATATAACAAAAATTTATAAAACCGGCGAGATAGAAACCCGGGCCGTAGACGGAGTTTCTTTAAGAGTGAATGATGGCGAGTTTGTTGCCATTATGGGTCCTTCCGGTTCAGGAAAATCAACTTTAATGCATATTTTAGGATGTTTAGACACTCCAACTTCGGGACAATATATTTTAGACGGAGAAGACGTTTCTAATTTATCAGATGACGAATTGGCAAAAATTAGAAACAAGAAAATTGGTTTTGTTTTCCAATCTTTTAATCTTTTGCCGAGGGTCACTATCTTTAAAAATGTGATGCTTCCTCTACTTTATAGCAACCAGCCTCTTTCAAAAAGAGAGCAGTTAGCTAAAGAAGCCTTGGAAGCAGTTTCTTTTGCGGAAAAATTCTGGTTTTATTATCCTAATCAAATTTCCGGCGGAATGGCCCAAAGAGTGGCAATTGCCCGAGCCTTGGTTAACGACCCATCAATTATTCTGGCAGATGAACCAACTGGGAATTTAGATTCAAAATCATCAGAGGCAATAATGGAAACCCTTTGTTTTCTTCACCAAAAACAAAAAAGAACTATTGTAATGATTACTCACGAACCAGATATAGCCCAATATGCTCAACGGATTATTTATTTAAAAGATGGAAAAATTGTTTCTGATGAAGAAAATAAAAATAAAATATTTTTTAATTTTAATTAATTAGCAAAATGAAAGTCAATGATTTATTATCAGAATCAGTAAGCGCTTTAAAGGCCAACAAACTTAGGACGTTTTTAACTATTTTGGGAATAGTCATTGGTATTGCCTCGGTAATTGTAATGATTTCGATTGGCGAAGGAGTTCAGAAAACAATTGAGTCAATTATTGAAGGTCTAGGTTCAAATCTTTTGATTATTTATCCCGGCGCCTCTTCCAACCAAAGAGGATTTGTTTCTTTGGGAAGAGGAAGTATGACTTCTTTAAAAAATGAAGATGCAGGTTTAATCAGAGAGATTGAAGGGGTGACTTATGTGGCTCCGGTTTTTCAAAGGCAATACCAGATTGTGAGCCAGACTGGTTATAACACCCGAGCCTCGGTTGTCGGAACTACCAGCGATTATTATTCTGTTAGAAATTTAAAGCTTAAAAGCGGCAGATTTTTAACTCCCACTGACGACAAAAGTTATAATAAAATAGCGATTATTGGCGCAAATATCAAAGAGGACCTTTTTCCTGATGACGATAATCCGATAGGAAAAAATATCAAAATAAATAAAGTGAATTTTAAAATAGTCGGAGTATTGGAATCAAAAGGAGGGGGATTTGGCTTGGAAGATGATTCAATCATTGTTCCTCTTTTAACTATTCAAAAAATGCTGGCTGGGGTTGATTATTTAGCGACTATTTCTGTAAGCGTTTCTGACGAAAACAAAATCTCACAAATCCAAGAAGAAATCACTAAAGTACTAACTGTAAAACATAAAGTTTCTGAACCAGATTTTTCTTTTATTTCTCAGCAAGATATTCTTTCCGCTTTAAACCAAATTACCACTACTTTTACAATTTTTCTCGCTTCAATTGCCGGAATTTCGCTTTTGGTTGGCGGAGTGGGAATTATGAATATGATGCTTACCACTGTTTCTGAAAGAACTCGGGAAATCGGTTTAAGAAAAGCAGTTGGAGCCAAAAAAAATGAGATTACTCATCAATTTCTCTCCGAAGCAGTTATTTTAACCAGTTTAGGAGGAATAATTGGAGTTATCTTTGGTTGGTTAGGTTCAATCTTTTTCGCCAAAATAGTCAATGTTTATACTTCCATCTCTCCAGTCTCAGTTGTATTAGCCTTGGGTATTTCTTTCCTGGTGGGTATAATTTTCGGTTATTATCCAGCGAAAAAAGCCGCTAATTTAAACCCAATTGATGCTTTAAGATACGAATAATTTTTATTCACAAGTTATCCACAAACTTTCTTGACTTAATTTGAAAATAATTTAAAATGAAGATGCTGTTGCCTAGAAACCGAAAGGCGACTAAGCAATAGCACGCTGTCTTTTAGAAGCCGCAAGGCGACTACAAGGCAGCACGGTGATCCTTAGAAACCGCAAGGCGACTAAGAATCACCATGCTGCTTTTTAGAAACCGCAAGGCGACTAGAAAGCAGCACGGTGATCCTTAGAAACCGCAAGGCGACTAAGAATCACCACGCTGCTCCTT
>DAOOKJ010000003.1:0-60333 GCA_035385585.1 Minisyncoccota bacterium
GTTTTTTGACACTCCTAAAATCTCGTAGTAATCTTTCATAAAATTTTATTTGTAAGATTTACGATTATTATTTATATTGAAACTTATTACCCAGCCCTAATGAATAAGTTCTCGCTACCGTTCGCTCGCCCAACGTGCTCGCTTACTGGCGCTGCTCGCTCGCTCCCGAGCATTCAACTGCGTTGAGTGCTCGAACCATACCCGCTCGCTCGCAGAGCCGCGCTGCGAACTCATTCACCTGGACTGACGAAGGATGACTAGTGATATCCTTTCTTACTATTTATTCTAATGTTAAAAACTCTTTTTCTATTCCTTTTCTCTCTATCCTTACAACCTTCAAGCGGCTTAAGATCTCTTTCCCTATCCAGCTGAAAATAACCACTAAATATGAAAAAACAAAATTAAACAAACTCACCAGAGAATATAGTACCAGAAAAATGATTAAATAAAAAACCCATTTTAGAGCAGGAGAAATTGTCTGCCATTTGGTAAAAACAAAATTAATTAGAACCTGACTTACTTTTTCATTGCCTTTAAGCGGAACTGATAAAAACTTACTCACATTTGCTCTAGTCTCTTTTAATAAACTCTCTTCTAATGACTTTTGGACATTAGCTGAAACACCCATTTCTTGTTTTTTAATAAATCCTTTAAGTAGATCATCAACCGTACCGGAAAAATTTATTCCTTCCGGCGCTTTCCAAAACCGGCTTAAAACAAAATCCAATCCCCCACTAAGTTTGGTCTTAAATTCTTCACCCTGACTTGTAAAAGTAAAATAAAAGAAAAAAATTAAAAGAATAACTACTGCCCAGCTCAAAAAAATGGATCCTTTTTTCACTATCCGCGGCCAATTTAAACTAGTTAAGACATTTGCCTCTCCCCTAATACTTAGACAATATAATCCTAATAGAATGAAAACACCAACGATTACATACAAAAGCCAAACCTCAACAAACTTAGACAGAAAAACAGGCAGGAAAAAAGATAAAGTAAAAATAATTAATCCAAAAAAAATATGCTTAAACCCAGCAGACAAAACAAAAATGGTTAAAAGAGCAAACCCAAAGATCCCCAGCAATGAACTGCTTATTAAAGAAAAGAGAGTAAAATTTCTAATCGTATTTATAACTAAAAGCGAAAAAAAAACAAAAATCGCCGCTAGAATTACGATTAAAAGAATTGATTTATAAAAGCCTTTTACATCTTTTTGAGCCAATCTATAAATCCGGTAAATATCACTTTCTTTAGAAGTATTTTTTTCTGACATAACAATTCCATTATATCATCTTTTTATTCCTCTTTAAAGTCTGCGTCTTGCGGTTTTTCTTTATTTTCATCTTCAGTTTTTTCTTCTGTCTCTGGCGGTGGTTGAGAAGATTCAGCCTGTTGGCTTTTATACAGTTCTTGGCCAATTTCAGAAAGAACTTGGGAAAACTCTTTAATCTTTGCCTCTATCTCCTCTTTGTCACCTTTATCTTTTACTTCTTTTAATTCTTTTATTCTTTCCTCCACTCTTTTTACCAAATCATCGGAAATTTTACCTTTAGCATCATTTAAAGTCTTTTCCGCAGTATAAATTAAGTTTTCGGCGTTATTTCGCACCTCAACTAATTCTTTCTTCTTTTTATCTTCTTCCGCATACATTTCTGCCTCTTTCTTTAATTTCTCTATTTCTTCCTTTGACAAACCGCTCGAACCTTCAATCTTCACTGATTGGGATTTTGAAGTTGCTTTATCTTTTGCAGTTACTGATAAAATTCCATTAGCGTCAATATCAAAAGTCACTTCAATTTGAGGAAGACCACGAGGCGACGGAGGAATGCCATCTAAAATAAATTTGCCCAAACTTCGACAGTCGCTAGCCATTGGTCTTTCACCTTGTAAAACATTTATTTCAACCGAGGTTTGATTATCGCTGGCAGTGGAAAAAATTTGGGTTTTTGAAACTGGAATAGTAGTATTTTTTGGAATCATAATTGTGTTAATCCCTCCTAAAGTTTCAATTCCCAATGACAGCGGTAAAACATCCAAAAGGAGAACATTTTTAATTTCTCCTTCTGGTACCCTCTTTTCCTGTGAAGCAGTAATAATTTCTGCTTCAATCGCGGCGCCAATTGCCACAATTTCTTCCGGATTAATTGACTTGTTTGGCTCTTTGCCAAAAAAGTTTTTTACTGCTTCTCGGACTTTTGGAATCAAGGTCGTTCCTCCCACTAACACTATTTCGTCTATTTGACTTTTGTCTAACTTCACTTCTTCTAAAGTTTTCTTTACTCTTTCAATTGATTTTTCTACTAGATCATTAATCAAATTTTCAAACTGGGCACGTTTTAATTTATAATATAAATGTTTTGGCCCGTTTGCATCAGCGGTAATATAGGGAAGGTTGATTTCTGTTTCTAAAACTGAAGAAAGTTCAATTTTCGCCTTTTCTACCGCTTCTTTCACCCGCTGTAAAGCCAGAGGATCTTTTGACAAATCAAATCCCTGCTCTTTCTTGAATTCTTCTAAGAGCCAATTGATTATCCGCTGATCAAAATCCTTTCCTCCTAAATGAGGTTCGCCTCCGGTGGCAAGTACTTCAACGGTTTCCGGCGCGACCTCTAAAATTGTCACGTCAAAAGTTCCACCCCCAAAATCATAAACTAACACTTTTTGTGATTGTTTTTTGCCTAATCCATAAGTTAGAGCCGCGGCAGTCGGCTCGTTTATTACTCTTAAAACCTTGAAACCGGCAATTTCCGCTGCTGTTTTCGTTGCTTTTCTTTGACTATCATCGAAATTTGCCGGACAAGTAATGACAACTTTTTCTACCTTATCTGACAATTTATCCTCGGCGTCTATTTTGATTTTTTGCAGAATCATCGAAGAGATTTCAATCGGCGAATACCATTTATCTCCCATTTTTACCTCTACTGAACCGTCGCTTGCTTTTCTTGTTTCGTAGGGAAGATTTTTTAATTCTTTTTGAATTTCTGGATCGTCGTATTTTCTACCGATAAATCTTTTCACTTCAAAAATGGTATTTTTAGGATTGGTGACTGCTTGTCTTTTTGCCAATTCACCAATCAATCTTTCGTTATTTTTAGTTAAAGCAACAACAGAGGGAATCAAAATTGACCCCTCTCTTGATTCTAAGCATTTTGGCTCTCCATTTACAATGGAAGCCATTTTCGCAATAGATGTTCCTAAATCAATTCCTAATATTTTAGACATAGTAGTAAATTAAATTAAATTAAATTGTTAAATTATTTAATAGTTTTATAGTTTACTCACCAAAATTTTTATCCACTCGCTTAAATTTCTTTGAAATTTTGGCAGGTTAATTCTTACTTTCTTTCTCAACTGCCACTCTCGCCGGCCTCAGCATCTTACCATTTAAAAGATATCCCTTCTGAAAAACTTCTGCTACACTGTTTGGCGGATATTTCTGGGTAACTATTTCTGAAACGATTTCCATATAATTTAAATCTGGGATTTTTCCTTTTTCAACAGGAATTTCTTCCAATCCTTCTCTTTTTAGTATTTCTTCTAATTGACTTTTAATGAGAATAACTCCTTTCATATATTTCTCTTTTAGCGGTTCTCCTTCATTTCTTAAACTATTTAGAGCCAATTCAAAACTATCCAACACTGTTATAAGTTCTTTAATAATTCTCTCATTGGAAAAACGAATTACCTCTTCTAATCTTTCTCTTTCTTCTTTTTTATAATTAATCAAATCTGCCCGCGCCTTTTGCCAATCATTAAAAAGTTGCTCCTTTTCCTTTTTCAACTTTTCTAATTCTATCGCTAATTCTTCAATATTTATTTCTTTTTTTTCTTCTTCCATAATATTATTTTTAAGATTTTTAAGTTATAAGCCATATGTTACACGTTATATTCCGCTCATTAAATCACTTCCGCCATTGCTTGAATCAATCCTAAATTTTTCTCATAAGGCATTCTTTTAGAACCCAAAATGCCAAAAATTCCATCTCTAAAATGCGACTTTTCTCCTAAAAAACTCAAGCAATCAATTTTAACGAAAGGGTTCTCTCTCCCGATATAAACCAAAGGGCCCTCTTTTATCTCTAAATTTTTAACCTGATTGTCAAAACTTTCAAGAGATTCGGCAACTTTTTCTATTAATTCTAAAACATTATCTTGGCTATTATCAATATTAGCAAAAAGATATCGCAACCCTCTTTTAATTAATAGTTGGTCATCCAAGAGATAAAAGAAACTAAACGATTTTGTTTCTTCAGACAGAAATTCAACCGCTTTCTCAAAATCCTTAAAAATCGATGTTCTTTCTTTTAACTTGTCAAACCATTTATTTTTCCACTCATCAATTTCGCCGCTTTCAAGAATATTGGAAATAAAAAATTTTAACGCCTTGTCAGTCGGCAAACGGCCGCTTGAGATATGGCTTTTATAGAGATACCCTTCTTTGCTCAGCTTCTGAAAATCATTTCTAATCGTTGCTGAACTTAAATCTAAATGATAATGATAAACTAAAAAACTAGAAGCCACTGGCTCGCCTTTTTCCAAATAAGAACTGACTACTTTTTGGAGAATTCTTTGCTTTCTTTTTTGAAATTCCTCTTTTATCACTATCATAAAGAAATTTGTCTGCCTACTTTTGACTTTTGACTTATCTAATATATTTTACTCATTAGCAGTTAAAAGTCAAGAGTGCTAACCAAAATTTTTTATCCCCTTTTTTTCCACTTTAAAATTTTAAAATTCATTGCTTTAGAAAAACGCCCGTGCTAAAATGAAAATGTTAAATATTTAATCTCAAATTTATGAAACAAGTCTTTAGGGGCAAAATCATCTGGATAGATATTCACAATCCAACCAACCAAGATTTGGAGTATGTGGCTAAAAATTATAAGTTGCATCCTTTAATTTTAAAAGAATTAGGAACTCCCAGCCAGCGTTCTAAAGCAGAAATCTACAATGACTATATTTATCTAGTGACTCATTTTCCTTATTGGGATCCAGTAAAGCAAACCTCTGTTCCTTGGGAATTAGATGTCATCATCGCCAAGCATTCTTTAATCACTTCCTCTTATGGCCCAATGATAGACGCCCATCAAGAAATTCTGGAACAAGTTTATCAAAAAGATTTTGAAGACAATTATTTGAATGAAGTCTCAAAACTTTTTTATTTCATCTTCACTCAATATCTTAATTTTGCTATGCGTCAGATTGTTCACATTCAAGAAAAAATAAATAAAATTGAAGGAGAGATTTTTGCCGGAAAACACCAGCAAGTTATTCCTTTAATTTCTTATACCAAAAGAGATGTTTTAAATTTTAGAAGAATCTTCCGTTATTTAAAAGAGGATATTAATTCTTTAGTGCGGCGGGGGCCGATGATTTTAGGCGAGGGCTCAAAAATTTATTTTGAAGATTTGATGGGAGAAAGTTTAAGAGTTGATAATATTATAGAAGGCTTTAAAGACACAATTGAATCTTTAGAAAATACCAATAATTCCTATATTGAATATAAAATCAATCTTTTGACCAAGATTTTTACTGTCGTTTCTTTTATCGGTTGGCCAACTTTAATCATTATTAGCGCCTTTCAAATGAATGTTAAAAATCTACCTTTGATCGGCAAACCATATGATTTCTTTTTAGTTTTAGGGGTTGCTCTTATTCCTGCTATTGTTTTTTATTTAATCCTCAAAAAGAAAAAATTGCTTTAAAATCGCAATGAAACTTTATAACACTCTTACTAAAAAAATTGAAGTTTTTAAACCCCTGAAAGACAGGCGTGTCGGCCTTTATACTTGCGGCCCGACAGTTTACGATTATGACCATATAGGCCATGCTTGGAACTACACTATGGCTGATTTATTGCGCCGAACGCTTGAATTTCTTGGCCACAAAGTAACTCATGTAATGAATATTACTGACGTTGGCCATTTAACTTCAGATGCTGATACCGGTCAAGATAAAGTGGAACAAAGCGCTAAAGAACATAAAAAAACCGCTTTTGAAATTGCCCAATATTTCACTAATATTTATCTTTCAAATCGGCACAAAATGAATATGCTTGAACCAAATGTTATTTGTAAGGCAACTGACCATATAAAAGAAATGATAAATCTAATAGAAAAAATTTATGAAAAAGGGGCGGCTTATATTATTGATGACGGTGTTTACTTTGATGTTTCAAAATATCCAAAATACGGTCAACTCTCTGGCAATACTTTAGAGAAATTAAAAGCCGGGGCAAGGATTGAAGTTAATCCTCAAAAAAAACATCCGGCAGATTTTGCTTTATGGAAATTTACTCCAAAAGGAGTAAAAAGGCAAATGGAGTGGGACTCGCACTGGGGTAAAGGTTTTCCCGGTTGGCATATTGAATGTTCAGCTATGTCAATGAAATATTTAGGAGAAAGCTTTGACATTCATACTGGTGGAGAGGATAACATTTTTCCCCATCATGAATCAGAAATTGCCCAGGCAGAAACTGCCACCGGAAAGCAATTTGTTAAATATTGGTTTCACCCTCGCTTTTTACTGGTTGAAGGACAAAAAATGTCAAAATCTCTCAAAAATTTCTATACGATAAAAGACCTTGAAAATAAGGGATTCGAGCCTTTAAGTTTAAGGTATCTTTTTTTAACTAGCCACTATCGCCAGCGATTTAATTTCACCTTTAAGGGGCTGAAGGCAAGCCAGGTATCTTTGGAAAAAATAAGAGAATTTATAAACAAAATTGTAGCAGAAGCAAAATTAACAAAAAAACAAACGGAAAAAAATATTTCAAAAAAGAAAACAGTCAGTCTCAAAAAATACCAAGAAGAGTTCAGAAAAGCGATTGAAAACGATTTAAACATTCCAAAAGCCTTAAGCACTTTATGGAAACTTATAAAAGATTATAATAAAAATCCGTCTAAATTTGATCCTAAAAAAGTTTATGCTTTAATTTTAGAATGGGATAAAGTTTTCGGTTTAAATCTTAAAGAAGTAAAACCAATTAAAATTCCAAAGCAAGTTGCTGAACTGGTCAAAAAACGAGAGGAATATCGTAAGAACAAAGACTTCAAGAAAGCTGATGAAATCAGAAAAACAATAGAAAAATTAGGATATTTAATTGAAGATACAATAAAAGGACCAAAAATATGCCTCCGGAAGAAAAATTACCACCTCAAAACATAGAAGCAGAAGAATCTGTTTTGGGCGCTTTAATTATAGACAATAATGCTATTGTTAAAATTGCCGATATTTTATTTCCAGAAGATTTTTATTTACCAAAACACCAGCAGATTTTTGAAGCAATTTTGGATTTATACAAAAAAAATGAGCCGGTTGATGTTCTATCTTTGACTAACAGGTTAGAAGAAAAAAATCTTTTAAAAGAGATAGGCGGAGTTAGTTTTCTAACTTCTCTTGTTAATAAAACTCCAACCAGCGCTCATGTTGTTCATTACGCTAAAATTGTTCATGATAAAAAGATACTAAGAGATTTAGTAAGCGCTTCTTACCAAATCGCAGAATTGGGTTTTAATGAAGAAGAGGATGTGAGTAATGTTTTAGACAATGCCGAGCAAATTATCTTTAATATTTCGCAAAAATCTATCAGTTATGAATTTATTCCTTTAAAAGAAGAGTTAGTCAAAGCCTTTGAAAGAATTGACCAACTCCATAAAGGCGGCGGTAAATTACGAGGACTAACAACTGGCTTTAGCCAGTTAGATAAATATTTGGCTGGCCTGCAAAAATCAGATTTAATTGTTTTAGGGGCAAGGCCTTCTTTAGGAAAAACTTCTTTGGCTTTGGATATCGCCCGCCATGTCGCTTTAAGGGAAAGAGTACCTGTTGGAATTTTTAGTTTAGAAATGTCTCGCGACCAAATTGTTGACAGATTAATTGCCGCTGAGTCGACTGTTGACTTATGGAGAATTAGAACTGGTAGCCTTTCTACCGAAGGAGAAATAAATGACTTTACTTTAATTCAAGACGCATTATCGCGCTTAGCCGAAGCGCCTATCTATATTGACGATGCGCCTTCGCCAACTGTAATGCAAATGAGAACTGTTGCCAGAAGACTCCAAGCAGAAACAGGGTTAGGATTACTTGTCGTTGATTATCTCCAATTAATTACCCCTTCCTCTCTTAAAGAAAGCGCGGTCCAACAATATTCTGAAATCTCTCGTTCGCTCAAAGCGCTATCCCGAGAACTTAATGTTCCAGTTTTAACAGTTTCCCAGTTGTCGCGGGCAGTTGAGCAGCGTTCACCCCCAATTCCCAGACTTTCTGACTTAAGAGAAACCGGCGCCATTGAACAAGATTGCGACGTGGCAATGTTTATTTATCGGGAAGATAGATATAATCCTGACTCCGAAAAGAAAAATATCGCTGACATTATAATCGCCAAGCACCGCAATGGTCCCTTAGGCCACATTTCTTTGTACTTCAACGAACAATTAACCAGTTTTAGAAATCTGGAAAGAGAAGAATATACCAGTGAATTTGAAGAATTAGAAGGAGAGTAAAAAATAATAAATAAAAAATAAAAAACACAAATTAAAAATCAAAAATTTGTCCTCTCTTTTCTCTTTTATTTTTTATTTTTTATCTTTTATTTATTATTTATTATTTATTATTTTTTATTTTTTATTTATTATTTTATTTTTATGTCCTTACCTAAACCAATTAAAAATTTAGCCGATTCCTTGGCGCAATTTCCCGGTATCGGTCCACGCCAGGCTTTAAGACTGACTTTTTGGCTTTTGCATCAAAAAAAAGAAGTCCAAACAGAAGTACTAAAAAACTTTAATGATTTATTTTTGAAAATAAAACTTTGTCCTGAATGCGCATTTCCCTTTGAAATAAAAAACAATGATACCCTCTGCGAATTTTGCCGGGACAAAAGAAGAAATCACGCGATAATCTGTATTGTTGAAAAAGAAACTGATGTTTTATCTATTGAAAAAACAAATAAATACACCGGCCTTTATCATATTTTGGGAGGGCTTATTTCAGAAATAGACAAAGAAACAATCAAAAATTTAAACTTAACTACCCTAATTTCAAGAATAAAAAATAAAAGTAAAACCAATCAACCAGTTCGCGAATTGATTTTGGCTTTGAATCCGACTTCAGAAGGAAATCTTACCAGTTATTACTTGGAAAAAGAAATAAAGAATCTCAATCTAAAAATAAAAATTACAAAACTCGCCAAAGGAATACCGACTGGCGGAGATATTGAATTTGCTGATAGCGAAACTTTAATCAGCGCGCTGGAAGGAAGAAAGTAACGCATCAAGAAAAAATATTTTCTTTATCCCTATTGTATTTCTTTTATCAAAACTTCCATATATGGCTGACGATGACCTTTCTTTTTGCGATAGCGGGTTTTTGAATGATATTTAAAGACAATTATTTTTTTCCCTTTTCCAACTTTCAGAATTTCACCAATTACTTTTTTTCCCTCTAAATAGGGTTTGCCAATCAAGGTTTTTCCTTTTTCGTCGGAAATTAAAAGCACTTTTTCAAACTCAACCTTATCCCCTTGTTTAAGGTCTTTTATTTTTTCTATCTTAATTTTTTGATTTGGGGAAACCAAATACTCCTTTCCGCCAGTCTCAATAACTGCTAACATTTTATTATAAATTTAAAAAATAAATTTGAAGACTAATCAGAAAAACTAAAACAACAATCACTATATTAGCATAATTTAAAATCTTTTTCAAATTTACTCCCTTTATTTCTACTTTCTTGTTTATTAAAAAATTAACTAAAATAAAAATAATTCCCAAAATATAAAAATTAAAAACCCTCTGCCTTTGAGTTAAAAAGTTAAAACCTAATTCATTTCTTTTTAAAACCACCGGAAAATTCGGCGCTGATTTTAAGTAAACTTTCAATATTAAAACAAAAGAGATTATAAGGAAAATTATCAAAAATAAATTAACCTTCTTTAAGTTATAAATCTTCATTGTTCTTTGTATCTCTATTTTTTGCTTAATAATTTCAACTTCTTAATATTACAATCTTTCCTTCATCCCATAAAAAAATTGCTGTTTTATCTCTTCTCCTTCCTTTTTGATTTTCTCCAGATCGTCATTTCTTACTATATCTTGAGACTCAAAATAGTCCCAAGGAGGAACTAATTCGCTCTTTATTTTATTTTTAAGCTCTTTATCATTTATCTTCAATAAAGCTTCATTTATCATAGAACTGTTTTCCTCTTTCTTTATAAAAGAATTATAATACTCTAAATACTTTTCAACTAATAGCCTAACAGTTCCCGCTTTCACCGTTAACAAAATTCCTTGGTTTTTTTCTGTTTGTTGCATCTTTTTCTGCAAAACATCCTGAGCAATCGCAGTTGTAATTTGAATCGGGATAGCTTTTATTAATTCCTCTTTATTCTCATTTAACCTTTTTACTACTAGAAAAGCGTCCGTGCCCTCCATCCGATCATCATAAGGAGAAGCCTGTTGGATTTCTACTTTGATATTATCCTCAGCTTTTATTAATCTGTCTTTTATTAATTTCTCCTTTATCGCCTTTTGCATTTCCTCGCTGTTAATGTTCTTATGAAGATAACCAATGATTATCTTTTCACAAACAAAAGGAAAATTGATAGTTCTTTCCTTTTCTTTTTTATCAGCTATATTGGCCTCGCTCTCTCTTACCGCTTTAATGGTTTCTGGATTAGCACAGCCGCTTAATTTTCCCTTCCCTTGATAAGTGGGAATATCATCAAAAAAAATTTGGAGGCTTGGCCAGATTTTTTTACAAAGGTCTCCTTCTTCTATTCTTTCATTTTCTTCTTTAGTAATTTCTTCGTTCTCCATTCTTATTATTTTTTCTTCCTCTCCAATAAAATTTAATTCTGAATAAGATTCTAAAGCCATATTTTAAATAATTTATGGTGGCATGTGCGGGATTTGGACCCACGTTTCATCCGTGAGAGGGATGCGTCCTAGACCGGGCTAGACGAACATGCCACATAACTTTCAAGAGCCTTTCTGTTTTTTATTCTTTTAAGCCTCCTTTCCCACTGTCTTGCTTTTTTTAAAGTAAGAAATTCCTCCTGAGGTATTAAAATCCATAGGGAATAAAGCTTAGTCGAAAATACTTTACCCTGGATCAGTAAAAGCTTCTTTTTCCGCAATAACACCCTAAAAAATTTTTAGGACTAAAAATATTCTTCTAAAAATCTCTTTAACTCCTCATTGGTTCTCTCATTTGAAGAAATCGTTTTTTCCATCCGTTCTTTTAACCATTGTTCAAACTTATTTTTGTCATCAAATTCTTCTTTATTTATAACCCAATGTTCATCGTGCATTGTTGAACCTAAAATCTGAATAATTATTTTATTTTTATCATCTTTATATAATCTGTAATCTTGTCCATATATCAAATTTAATATTTCTTCATATGTCTTCCATTTATCTCCATTTTCAGGTGAGGGGGGCGGTGGTGGTGGTGCTTCGGTTGTAAGCTCTGGCAAGTTTTTTGTTGGATTTTGTTCCATCTCTTTTGCTTCCTTCTCTTTTTCTTTTTTTTGAGGAGGCATTGACTCGAATTCAATAGGCATAATATCATTTTGAAGTTAAAGTTTAAATTCGACCTTTATAATTGTATAATTATTATTATTTATTTTCAATTAAAAATTTCTCTACTAAGGTCTTCATTTCTTCAGGACTAATTAGAAATAATTGTTCCATTTGGCCATCTATATGATGGATTGTAAGCAATAATCACATCAGCATAATTATACCCTATTTCCATAGATTTTTTGCAGGAACTTTCTATAAATACAGCTTTGCCGTTTAAAATTGTTTTTATTTTAGAGTTCTTTCTGGCTTTTTCTTTCACGTTATTTTGTAATTTTAATTTTTTCTCGAAATAAGGGATATTGATTTTTGAAATTTTCTATCTCCTGCATTTTTTTATAAGCATCATTTTTAGGGATAAAAATATTAATGTCGTCTACTTCTTCCAAATTTATGGCTCCTTTAATTACTGCTACGATATAAGGTTCTATCTGTGGATTATCATTCAGTGTAGTAATTGGTTCTAATACTAATCCTGGTAATGCTCTTTTAATATTAAGTATAGATTTTATTATAGAAATATGTTCTAATGAAAATGAAAAGTAATCCTTGTTATGACCTTCAAAATAAAAAAAGATGCGATCTTTAAGATTTATCGGTTTTATTAAGAAGAAAACGTCGCCATACCCTCCCCCTGTACCCCCTCTTTTAAACTCGTTGAAATTTACTGTTTGTCGCCCCCCGATAAAAGTTCCATAAACTAATGGAGTGCCACGTTCAAAACCAAAGTCCATTTCTTGAGGATGTATGGCATTTCCCTTAAGTTCTAATTCACCCCAATATAGAGGATCCTTTTCCCTCATCTTTATTAGCTCTAGAGTCGGATAAATATATCCTGTGTCTAAAATCTTTTCTAAACTCTTAAAATCTCGATTAGTACAAATATAATTCTGTTTGTTAACTAACTCTTGTTGCTGTTTTAGCAGTTGAAAAACTAATTTCTTATCAAACTTTTTTGTATATCTTTCTTTATTTTTATAAAATATTTTTTGACTCTCTTGATCAGCTTCGATTTGATCTTGTGCACTAATGGCTTTTTCTCGTACTTTATCTCCCATTGTATTAGAAATTAAATAAAACAAACTATGATATAAACCATTATCAGATACGTTACGTAATAACTGTTCTTGTCCAATGTAAGGTATTGGTTTGTCTAAAATTTTTGTTATACCTTCATCTAATAAAATCGATATATTCTCTTTTGGGGCACGACTTACTTCTTCCATTTTTATTAAGTCGGGTAAGTGTGACACTGCAAAATCTTTTAATTTCACTGATAGATTATGTATTTGTATTATATTAAGATTTTTTTTCTTGTTATCAGACGTTATATTCATCATTTGCTCGAGATTAATATCTTGCTCCTTGAAATCATCTAATGCCTTATGAATATGGTAGATAACCCACTCTAAATCTTTTTTCAATGTTCCAAAACCATTATCAGTATAGTAATCGATATCTATATCTATTAAATTTCCTTTCTGAATTTGTTCCTCTAAATTTTGTCTTTGATTTTCTCGTTCCTTTTGTTTGTTTAATAGTAACGAAAAGTACTCTAATTTTCTTTTGTCTCCATTTTGCCCATACTGTTTTTGTAAAATTTGACTCGCACCTTCTAAAGTATTAATTAATTTATTCGCTACTTCGGAAATGGTTTCTTCTTTATAAGAAGATACAATATCTTCTAATGCTTTATCTAAAGCAACAGAATCTCTTTTGTCTATTATATTCATTAATTCGGTAATCTCTGATTTAATCAATTGCATTTCTTTACTTAATCGTGTTTCTGCAAATAACTTATTTTTTTGTTTAACCTTAATACCGCCATAGATAGAGGATACAGTAAAAAATTCCGCTAATTGTGTTCTTGTATTTTTGAAAGACTCAATATTTATTCTCTTAATATTAGAATCTATTTTTGAATCGTTTTCTATATTTTGTTTATAATATTCTTCGTCCCTCAATGTTACTTTAAAGTATGGGAATACTTCTGCCTCTAAATAATCCATAAGCTCTTTTTTCTCAAGGGAATCTCCGTACAAACCTTTGTTTATTAACCAATAGGAATTGAACATTTCACTTAGATATTCTTTGGAATAATTTGCATTTGCTCCTCGCTTATCTGGAGTTTTTTGAACTTTATCTTCTGGTTTATAAGTATCCTCATTTAACTTATTTAAAACATTAGGAGATTGATTTTCTATCTGTTGATCAGGATTATCCAGCGAACCGCTTCCGCTAAATACCTCTGGTGAATAATTAATTTGATTGAAATTAGGCATAATTTTATATTTCTGAGCAATTAGTGGCACCCATAATAGCATCATCGCCATAATTAATTTTTATTCGTTCCCTATTAGTTATAATATCTCTTCTACCTTTAGCACAGATAGTAATTCCAATTGTTTTAGAAAGATTTTTAACAAATTCAACTTTATCTAAAAAATTCTCTGGCATTTGCAAATTGTAATAATCACTCATTGATTTTAATTCACCGCTATTTGGTGTTACTATTACTTTTGCCTTTTTTAATTTATCAATATATTTTGTTTCTAAAATAATACCTATTGCATTAGCATCTATATAGAAAAACCAGGTTATTCTCTCTTTCGCTGTTCTTATATTTATTGACTTTTTCTGCTCTAAATTGAATTACATAAATTCTATTCTAAAATTTAGCTATTTTTATTGTTTGGATTCTTAACATTTTTTTCTTTTTCTCTTTTATCATCCTCCTTAAAACCGATTTCCTCCCCGGGCTCCTCTGGTTCCAATTCCCCTAAAATTTCCTCTTCTAAAGTTTGGCTACTACCCTCCTTTTTATTTACAACATCTATTGTAATTTCATCTAGTGGAACAGCCGCCTTCAAGGGGCCGTGTCTATACCGCACAGATTCTCTTATGAATTCTTTAATATATATATAATATTGAGAAAACCGCCAACTTTTATCCTCTCTTGCCTTATAACCACTTTTTCCCAACATTTGGGTTAAGACATGTTCTATTAAGTCTTCCTCATCAAAAGGATAAAGATATTTATTAATTTCACCTTTTAAAACCCCCATCTGTCCAAAATGAGAAATCATAGCTTGTTTAATTTCTTCTTTAAGCAATTCATAATTTTCTTCAAACCACTTATCATCTCTTTTTTCTATCCGAGTATGGTAATTAAGATAAAGCCACCCCCTCTTTTTTGCTCTTAAAGCAGTATCCTTTGAAACACCAAACTTTTTCCTAATCTCTTGAGTAGTTAGTTGAGGGTCAATAAGAATCTTTTTTCTTTCTATTGATTCGCCTCTTTTTTGGTTAGAACCATTTTCTTCATTTTCTTCATCTTCTTTTTTTTTATCTTTCATTTGACTCTGATAAATTTTGTCTAAATTTTCCATGAATTTAAATGTTTTATATTTATATTACGCCCTTAAAAATTAAATTAGCCTTCTTTAAAACGTAATTCTATCTCCTCTCTCAATTCTCTCAACTGCTTCAATCTTTCTTCCTTACTTTTTATCAAATTTTTCAAATTATTCATTTTTTCCTCTAAATCTCCTAAAGTACTATCATCACGCAACCCAAAAATTTTTTTAATTTCTTCAACCGCTGTCCCCCTCCTGTAATTACTATCTTTTATAGAAAGAGTTATTTCATTCTCTAAACGCCTTAAACTCACTATTTTATCTTCTAGCATTACTTCTTCCATATAATTTTTAATTTGTTCCGGAGTAAGCAAGGGGTCTTTTCCAATCGGTGAACCAATAATATTCTGCTGACCGCCCCACTTTGGGTCAATTTTTTTTAATCTCTCTAATAATTTTTTAATATCAAAATCTACATTATTATCTCTTCTTGCAATGGTAAACTTTGGCGTAATAATTCCGTTTCCCCAATCAAACTTAGGATTATAAGCAACAATTATATCGGCATTTTCATATCCTATCTCCATTGCTCTCTTATGCGTTCCTTCTATAAAAGCAATTGTATTGTCAGCGAATAATTCTATTTTAGAATTTTTTCTTGCTTCTTCTAAACTTTCCTTATCTTTTAAATATAATTCTTCAATTTCTTTGTCTTCCACTTCATTTGTCAAAAGTTTTTTAACAAACAAAAGATTCTCTTCTATTGGTTTCCTTTCTTCAAAAACTTTATAATAAGCGGCTCGCAATTTCTGATTTGCCTCAGTCCAATCTTTATCTTCAATTTTTAATAATTCTTGTCCTTGTTCTTTAAAAACTTTTGGTCCTAATCTATCTAAAATTCCTATTGCCTTGGCTAAATTTTCATCAAAATTTTTATTTTCTTTTCTTAGCATTAAAACCGCCATTGCGCCTAAAGAATCCAAATCCTGACGAACAGTTGCCATTTTCCCTTCTGAAACTTTAGATAAATCAAATTCTAAAGCCTGTTCAATTGCTGAAGGAGTTTCGGGAGTATCATTATCTTTATGATGGTCAAGATTTATTCCTTCAAAACCAGGAGTGGTAATTTCTATCCCTATTTCAATTCCTTCGTAATTAGGTTCTTTCGGGTTTATAATAGTGACTTCGGATTTAATTTTTTCTAACTCAATTTTATCTTTGTTATCCGGGCCACCACCTCCTTCTTCAGGTGAATAAAAAGTTTGATTTAAATTAAGCATATTTTTTATTAATTTATATTTACCTCTACATTATATCACTCATATCTAGAATTATCAAAGAATTATGATAAACCTCTGAAGGGCAGACTAATCGGATAAAATATTTAAAAAAGTAGTGAAGGAGAGAGTTTTTTATCCTCCATAGCTTTAAGCGTAGGGGGATTCCTTCGTTCCTGAAAATCAGGGGAAGGGGCACTACTCTTTTTATATCCTTTTTGTCTGCCCTTCAGAGGTAACGACTGAAATTTAAGTCGCTACTTAATTACTGATGTATTATAGCACATTACTTCTCTCCTCCTTCAAACCTAAGATAAAAAATCTTAAACTTGAAGGAAGAAAGGAGGTTTTAACCCAATTATGGAAACCTCCCAAAAACTCCATTTAAACCCATTTACTCGTTCGATTTTATATTTATAGAACTACCTGTGTAGCGATGAGAACAACGAAAATCCACAAGAAAAACTTAAGGGTGAACTTTACAAATTCATCCTCATCGTCCACTAGCTCATTTATCGTAAGGTGAAGAAAGCCACCAAGATAGGAGAGCACTAAACAAAACAAAATTTTTAAAATGATCTCCTTCACCATCTTTACCTCCTTTTTCTCCTTTTGTTCCCTGCTATTACTGGTCAGGTATCCAGGAGAAACTGGATCTCAGATCCTCTAAGATCCAGTATTAAAAAGACAATGATTTTTCTTCTTAATGCTGAATCTTAGAACTCATTCCAAGAAGTTTTTCTCTTCCTTTTCAAGGTGCTAAGAGGATTTCTCCTCCTTCAAATCTAAGACTCATTGTCTTAAACTTGAAGAAAGAGAGGAGGTTTTAACCCAACTTTGCTACCAAGCACCTCCTCAAAAAAATTAAACTTGATAGCAAAACAATATAGCTACTAGCTAATTATTATATCTATAATTCTCCCCTCTGGAGGGGGAGAAAAGAACCCTAATATTCTTCTTTTTACCACTATATTCTTCCCTTCTTTGAGGGCTCTATAAGCCCTCAATTCATTGTGGCACCATCCACATAATTTTAAAAAGGATTCGAGATCATTCTCTGTTGTCCCTATAAACTTTAGAGACACTATTTCTCCCTCGAAATTCGCTTTGACTATTTTTTTCAAGTTAACTGAATCTAAAAAACTCTTTAAGTAATCTGTCATACTGGAAGTGTTAACTGCATCTACTCTTCTTCTAATATCTTCAAACAGGTCTCCTAAATTTTTATAAATATCAATTCCTGTTTGAGATAGGATGAACTCTCTAACTTTTTCATATTCTTCCCATGTGCCTGTCATTAATCCTTTCACCCAATCACTTTTCAATGTAAAAGTGATTGGGGATACTTGTGGGATACGCAAATAGTATCCTGTTCCTGCGTTCCATCCTTTACTGCCGAAGCTTTCATACCCGGCCTCGGCATCTATTAATCCAAATAATTTTATTTGGACCATCTCTTCCTCCTTTTTCTCCTTTTGTTCCCTGCTATTACTGGTCAGGTATCCAGGAGAAACTGGATCTCAGATCCTCTAAGATCCAGTATTAAAAAGACAATGATTTTTCTTCTTAATGCTGAATCTTAGAACTCATTCCAAGAAGTTTTTCTCTTCCTTTTCAAGGTGCTAAGAGGATTTCTCCTCCTTCAAATCTAAGACTCATTGTCTTAAACTTGAAGAAAGAGAGGAGGTTTTAACCCAATTATGGAGACCTCCTAAAACTCCATAACCCATTATAAGGCACTCATCAGGAGAAGAATTATAAGACACCAAGAAAATACTTGGAGCCTCGTCTTTCTCCTTTTATCCTCCACTTCCATAGAGATGAGGAGATGGAGGATCAACCCGTAACCAATAATGAGGCCACAAATAACAACGTATCTCAATTTTTATTCTCCTTTGTCCCTGGCCTTAAAGGTTTAAGGGAGTTATCTCCCACCAGAGGGGTAGCTCAATACATCTTGCCACCATAAAAATTCTTAAAGATTTTATGAATCTTTATGGTGGCAAGATACAAAATAAGACATAGATAAATTTCTCTTCCTTTTCAAGGTACTAAGAGGATTTCTCCTCCTTCAAACCTAATATCGGAATAATAAGCTTGAAGGAAGAGAGGAGGTTTTAATTTTTTAAGCGGAGACCTCCTACTAATTTATAATGCAACTCCGCAAAATTCTACAAGTTAGTCTAGTAAGTCATTTTCCTCCCCTGTCAGAGCAAGAACACCATCTGAACTAATTTTATAAATGTATTCACTTGGTGCCCCGTATAATCGTCCCCCAACAGTCATTTTTATCGTACTACCAAATCTACATTTTAATATCCACTGTCCACCACTACCCATTGCCCCTGCTGCTCCTTGAGCAATAACACCACTTAAAATCTCCTTTACTCCTTCTGATATTGTTATATCATTACTGCCTCGAAATCCAATATGTCCTCTAAGAACAATAATACATTCATTCTCTGTTTTATTCTCGTGAGCAATCAATTTTGGACGACCAGAATGAGTTTCACCTATCTCTCCATCAAATATTATAACATTTCCTTTTTCATCTAGTTCGTTCATCTCTTCCGGGGTCAAACCACTTACGGGTAAAACCCCGAGACGTCTTCCTCTTCCCTCTTCTCCTACCAAAATTGCGGGTATTGTGATTTCTTTATTGTGAAATATAAACAATTGCACAATACCTCCCATAAATACTGTTGAACCTTTAATTGTAAAAATCTTCATTATATCCTCCTTTTACCCACCTGTATCTTTCGATATTCAGGCGTTCTAGTTGGATCCTAGAACTTTTGGGTGTGGTAGCATCTTGCCACCATAAAAACTCCTAAAGATTTTATGAATCTTTATGGTAGCAAGATGTAATTAGACAGTTCTGCACTTCTCTTCCTTTTCAAGGTACTAAGAGGATTTCTCCTCCTTCAAGCTTAATATCCAACATATTAAACTTGAAGGAAGAGAGGAGGTTTTAACCCAACTTATAATTTATATGGAGACCTCCCAAAACTCCACCTAAACCCCTCGCTCTTTTCACAGTAGGTTAGCAAAACCTACCAACCTGGCTTTTGGTCTTTTATGGCCAGGTTACTTATCGTCTTTCTCAGCCCTCTATTTTATCAAGGTGAGAAATAGCGATAGTCCCTCTTTGCTTCGGCTTTGGAGATGGTTCTCGCGAACCAGCCGATTCCCGCGGTCTGACGAGGGTTCCGCGGGAGATTACTTATAAAGTCCTACAACTCGACTTTATAAGTAATCTTTGCCTCTTTTCTCTCCAACACCCACCAGGGGTGGTGGAGAGCAATGAGGTCCTTCGCCTCTTCTTCCTCCCAGAGAATCTCCTCTGAGAGATTCCCTACGGAAGAAAGAGAAGCCATCGAGAAAACTACCCAACCGTAGTTCCTCGATAGAACCTCAAATTCCTTCTCCCCCATCCTAAGGAGAAGAAATTTTTTCTTTCCTTCCATTTTTCTTTCCTCCTTCTGACTCAAAATTTCCCTGAGGGGCGAGTCACTCCTTGTTGATGGTTCAAACGGCTAAATTTAGCCTCCCACCGCACTAGCATTTTACTAGCCTCAGGTAGTTAGTTTTTTCTTTTTTGTCTTATTAAAAGCTCAAGACAAAAAAGAAAAATTTAGCTTTCCAGGGCTGCTAACCACAACCCCAACCAAGCTGGCTGCCTCATCAGTTTCAAGTAGCCAACCTGGAAAACCATTAGAAATGGTTTCGGCTTTGCTTGGTTGAAATAAAAAGATAAAAAAAGAGGGCTATACAAATATTTGTAGCCCTCTTTTTTATTAATTTTTCTTATCTTATTTTCCTTATCTTAAGTTTTTTACTCTTTCTAACAAGTAGAGAGAGAATTAAGAGGGCTACTCAGAAATTCTCTCTCCACTTGTTAAAATCCTACTTTCAAAGTAAGCGATAAGCAAAATTGTAGCCCTCTTTGCCTGCCTAAATTTTTGCTTCTCAAAAATTTAGGCAGGTAGATTTTTCAATTTTCTCCTAATTTGAATCTACTATTTTCTAAATAATAAACTCAAAGGGCAAACTCTTTCTAAATTCGCCATATCTTGGTGAACTTGGATAGAGAAGGGAAGAGGAAGAAAGCCTCTTCCCTTACAACCCTTTATAACCCACTGCCATTAGTCCCTTTCCTCCGTAGGGGGTCTATAATGTGTACGACCCCCTACAGATCTTATTCCGAGTCCTACTCTACCCAGATTCACCCTTACGGTAGGGTGATCTGGGTGTTTAATTTCAATTATTTTTACATCATCGGGGAAAATAGCTATATAGCGTTGATGCCAACGACTATATAGCCACTGAACAGGAGAAGGAGAAAAAGTACAAGAAGAAGGATTAGGGGGGTCCTCTCCCACATAGCTGGGAGGGGGGATCTTTTTGACTTCATAATAATACTTCCCCTCCCCTATTCCATAATCATTGTCCACGGGGTAAAAATAGAGATCCCCTTGACGGGTTTCTCCTCCCCATTCATTTAACTTAGGATCTTCTCTCACTAAACTAAAAGAGAGAGAAGAATCTTCTCCTATTTTGATCTCCCACGCGAATTTTTTTCTTAGTGTGGTCCAGATGACTTCAACTCCCCAGAAACTCTTCTTATTATCTCCTTCATCATATAAAGGATTAACAACAAGACTTCCTTTTCCAGAAACAGTCCCAGCAAGGATGTAATAGGCTGATTTCCTCACACTATTATCATTATCATAGTAACAAAAGGGGAACCAACGAGGATCACATGCTTCCCTATAGACACCGACGGTGATTTTTCCCACCGGGGTGTCTAAAGTAGTTTGAAGACATTGGGAGCTTCTAAAAGCCCTTGCCCTCCAAAATAACGGCTGCATTTCTTGGGGAAAGAGGGAGGCATAACCCTTTTTATCTAGGGTCTCAATTAATTTTTGAAACCCCGATTCTTCTTCTATACCTCCTCTAGAAACATGTTGGGAATTAAAATACCCTAAGGCATTTTTAGCTTCGCGGTAAACACTAATCCCAATTTCTAAATCCAATTCGGATTCTTCAACCACTTCTCTTAGCCCCTCAATGTAACAATAAATTGCTTTATTGAGGGCTATTTGTTCCTCAGAATCCGAAACTAAGTAAGACCTTTTTATAATTCCAACCTCCACTAAGTAGGTCGGATTAGGCACGGAGGCCAATGCCTTACGTAATTCTTCACTCTTTAAAAAAGGAGTTATTATCCTTTTTTCTTCAATAAATTCTATCTTTTCTCCTTCTTGGGGAATATAATTTTCCCCATAACACTTTATGTCTATAAACTTACCTTTATCCACACCCAACTCCCTACGAAGCTGGGCAATGCTTTTGCCGACGAAATCGCCGGCAACAAATATAATTATCTTCTCCATAGCCACCTCCTTGCCCCTACCTGCCTCTTTTATGAGGTCAGGGCTTATGGGGTGCTAAATCCTTTCAGATTCGGCTTTAAAAAGATAAAGAATTATCTCCTTAAAGCCGAATCTGAGAATTCATTTCAAAGAATTTCAAGGTATTTCTCTAAATCAAACAATACCTTAGTTTGATTTAGATATTACTAAGATTCTTGGGGATTTTATATTTTAAAGGTGCGAGAGGGTAAGGGCACGGATTGGATTGTGCCCTTACCATAAGTTGTGTCGAGTAAGCAAGGTCCCGCTTGCTTACCCGCCTTGCTTTTTCAATTGTCTGAAAAAGCAAGGCGGACAAGCAAAGAAAAGTGGGTTAGGCTTTTCTTCTTGTCCCTCCTAATCGGATTTTTAATCCTAATTAGGGGTGATAGGGGTTAAAGAATTAAAAGGAGCAAAACTCAACAATTAATTCATTTAACGAAATTGAAATTAAACCCTCGTCTTGGTTTAATCCCAATTATTTTCCCCTATCAATTTAAGACGAGAAAACTAAAAAATATTTATTTTTCAATTCACTCTCTCCTTGAATACTCTCTCCTTAAAGAAAGTGAAAGGTAAATATTTTTTAGTTTTTATTTCAAGGTGCTATATTTTGCTTATTTTGATAAAACGCTATCTCCCCAAGCTGAGGAGAGAATTAAGGATTAATTTAAATAATTTAAATCCCTAATTTTCTCATTACCTTGGAATAAAAAAGCGGCTAAAGTTTATTTTCTAAGAAGAGAAATCGGGCTCTAATATCAAACTTTTAACCGCTTTTGCTTAATTTCCGGTATTAAGCTCACCGACTCTCTCCTTAAGTTATTTAATTATAGGGTGCTTTTTTTCTTTATTCTGCCTATTTTTTAAGTATCTCAACTATAGCACACTTTTAATAAAATGTCAAATAGAAATTCCTCTTTAAGTTAGTTTTAACTTCTCACTTTATTTTGTCTTTAATTATAGCACATTACAGCAAAAATGTCAAGAAAAATTAAAAAAGGGGCAACTCCTTCCCCTTTTCCTGTTTTCATTTTATTTTCAAATTCAATTTTTTACTCTATCTTCTCATCTGGGGGAATGTTGTAATAATTAATTAAAAATTGCTCTACTTCTTTAAAGGCTAAAGTCACGGTATGGCTGGCAGCGCTATTTGGGTCTATAGGCTTGTCCATTTTCACTAATATTAGGAAGCGAGGGTCTGAAGCCGGAAAAAATCCAACAAAAGTATGAATCTGATCATCTGAATATCCTCCTTTTCCAAATAAAGGAATCTGAGCTGTGCCAGTTTTTCCCCCTAAACTGTAACCTTTTATTTTGGCATTTCCTCCAAAACCATTTTCAATTACGGAAACAAGCATTGTGGTTAATGTCTGGGCAGTTTCTTTAGAAATTACCTGTTTTTGCTCTGGTTGGTCAATGGAATGATACACGCCATTTGAGTCTTCTATTGCCTCGACAATATATGGATTTACCACTTTCCCTTCGTTTAAAAAAGCAGAATAAGCCCTTAATAAACCAATTGGAGTAACCGTAATTCCCTCGCCATAAGAGGCGGTTGCCAAATGGCTGGGGTTGGCTTTTGGATATTCCAAATTAGATAAATCGCCAGTAATTTCATTTGGCAGGTCAATGCCGGTTTTTTCATCTAAACCGAACTTTTTAAAATATTCTCTTAAATTTTGCATTCCAACTCTCTGGCCCACAAAAATCGCGCCGGTGTTAATAGAACGCTCTAAAACTTTTGTCATCGTCACATTTTTTCCATAAACTTCATTCCGATAATTATTAATTCTATAACCAGAAATTTCAAAATACCCTTTATCATCATAAGTGGTCTCCGGCGTCACTTTTTTCAAGTCTATTCCTGCTGCCATTGTTAAAGGTTTAATTACTGAACCTGGTTCATACATTTCTTCAACCGCGTAATTTTTATAAACTGAATAATCCTTGACTTCATTAAACTTATTTAAATTGAAAGTTGGCCAATTTGCCAAAGCTAAAATTCTGCCGGATTTTGCTTCCATTACAATGATTGAGCCTTTTACTGCCCCTCGGCCTTTGATTAAATTTTCTAAAGCCTCTTCGGTCTTAAACTGAACATTTTTATCAATAGTAATAATAAGATTTGCTCCTTCAACTGGGGCTTTATTTGAAGAAAAAAGAGAATAAATTAATCTACCCAAAGCATCTCTAACGCCGGAATATTCACCAGGCTGACCAGATAAAATATCTTCATAATAAGATTCAAGTCCGTATCTGCCTTTTATTTTCCCATCTTCTCCCTGAGAAACAAAGCCAATTGTTTGACTCAATAGACTATCAAATGGCCAGTAGCGAAATCTTTCTTCCTTAAAATAAATTCCCTTTATTGCCATTTCTTTTATAATAGTCATTAGTTCTTCATCTTCAATCCTATTTACTAATGGTTCATAAGGATCGCCCTCTTTATTTAATCTATTAAAAATTTCTTCCTTCTTCAGGGACACATATGGAGCCAAAGCCTCACTTGTTTTCTGAGGGTCTTCTATTTCTTTTGGAACCGCATAAAGAGACCAATATTTTTTATTAATCGCCACCGCGATCTTTTCCTTATCTTTGTCCTGGGTATAAATTAAACCCCGCTGGGGTAAAAGGGTGGCTTTGGCAGAATGAGTAACTTCCGCCAAAGCCCGATACTCTTCATGTTTTAAAATTTGGAGGTCAAATAAACGCACAGTTAAAATCGCAAAAAGGACAATAAAACCTAAATAAATAAAAAAAACTCTTCCAGAAGGATTGATTTCTTCATTTGGAAGAATAATTTTTCGTTTATAAGACCGACGCATACCTAGATATTAAAATCTTACCAAAGAGTTCTTAGCAAGATTGTCTTCTTTTAAATTCAAATAACTTATATTTTTTACTGGAACAAAATGATTTTCTTCTGCCCATTTATTAATCTCAACAGTTGATTGAGCATCGGCTAATTCTTCTTGAAGAGTGGCTAATTTTTCTTCTGTTTGACTAATTTCGTTTCTAAGTTTATAAATCTGGTAATCTAAAGAAATATTCTGACCATATAAAATAAGCCAAAAAATGAGAAAGGTTATCAGTGGAGCGAAAAGAAACACCGCTAATTTGATATGACCAAAATGTTTCTTAATGTCTAAAATTGGAGAAAAGAAGTGAAATTTCTTGCTGGGATATTTACGGCTTGAAACAAGAACAATTGGCCGCCTGATTTTTTTTGAATTGGAGTAATCGTAGATAATTGTCATATTTTTATTTATTAATTTTTTTTATTGTCCTTAATTTTGCTGAACTAGATTTAGGATTTAGTGAAATTTCTTCTTTTGAGGGAGTAATTGGTTTTTTTGTGAGAATTTCACCCTTGTTTTGTTTTTCTAATTCTTTAAAAAAATTTTTGATAATTCTATCTTCGAGCGAATGAAAAGAAATGACAACTAATCTTCCATTTGGTTTCAAAACTTCAAAAGCCTCATCTATCCCTTTTTTGATATTTTCTAATTCGTTATTAGTTGCGATTCTTAAGGCCTGAAAAGTTCTGGTAGGAAAAGGGAGGCGATGTTTATCATAGTTTCTGGGTAGGACTCTTTTTAAAAGTTCAACCAAATCCATTGTTGTTTCAAACTTTTTCTCTTTTCTTGTTTTGACAACTGCCTTCGCTATTTTAAAAGAATATCTTTCTTCACCAAATTCTCTTAAAATTTTTTCAATTTCTTTCTCCGGATACCAGTTAAGAATATCTTTGGCTGTTAAATCCTGATTAACATCAAATCTCATATCAAGCGGCTCGTTTTTTTTGTAAGTGAAACCGCGGCCGGATTCTTCTAAGTGATAGGTGCAAATCCCAAAGTCAAAGAGAACTCCATTTACTTCATAAAACTGATAATCTTTTACTATTTCTTTTAAATTGGTGTAACTACCGTTAACTAAAATCAATCTCTTAATATCTTTAAACCTCTCTTTAACTTTTTCATAAATTTCTTTGTCAATTTCTATGCCCAAAACTTTTCCCTGAAGCTTATTATGTTCTAAAATTTTTAACGAATGCCCGCCTTCGCCAAATGTCGCATCAATAAAATCTTCGTTGGCTTGCGGTTTAAGATATTGGATTACTTCTTTTAAAAGAACGGGTAAATGCATGAAAAAATAAGTCAAATTTCAAAGGTCAAAAGCCTAAATTAATGGTTAATAAAACTGTCATCCTGAATATTATATCCCTAAGTCACTCAGTTTTTCCGCAATATCACTTGATTCTTTTTCCGTGCGTTTTTTATATTCTTCCCAAAGTTCTTCATCCCAAATTTCCAACCGGTTATAAACACCGGCAATTACAATTCTTTTTTTTAAATTGGCAAATTTTCGCAGATAATCAGGAATAACAATTCTTCCCTGGTTATCTAACAAAACATTCATTGCGCCAGCCAGCATTAATCTTTGAAAAGCCCGAGAATTTGCCTGACTCAAAGGTAAATTTTTAATTTTTGATACTATCTCCTCCCAATCTTTTTTCGGAAAAATAAATAAACAATTATCAAGTCCCCGAGTAATAGTTACCTCTTCGCCTAAAAGAGTTCTCAATTTTGCCGGCATTGCGATTCTTCCTTTTGAATCTAAATTGTAATGATATTCGCCAATTAACATATTTTAAGTTATCCACAATTACCCTTAGTTATCCCCACAGTTATCCACAATCATCCACTTTCCTCCATTTTATTATTTTTTCAACCCTAAAGTCAAGAGTAAATACCACTAAAAAACACCCTTTGAATAAAGGGTGTTTTTTTGCTTTAATAATAGATATTCCTTTTTTACCTGTTTACTTATCCACTATTTATTCACATCAACTTTTGCTTCTTTTCATTTGCCAAAAATTCTTTTTTAGTTTCTTCAAAAAAAGACTTGCTGTCAAATTGTTCCGAGGATTTTGGCATAAATTTTATCTATCACATATTATATCACTTTTTAAAAATATTATAAACTCACTAATATTTTTAGAACTAAAAAAGGCGGCTAATGATTCCCCGCTTTTTGCCACCTCTCGTATATCAAATTTCAATTGAATCTTTTCCGCTTAATGCTCCCGCAAACCTCTGAAATTCAAGTAAAGTAAGGTAAGACTTCTGTGGTGGGCAATGCAGGATTCGAACCTGCGACCTCGTCGATGTGAACGACGCGCTCTGCCACTGAGCTAATTACCCAATGATGCAAAAGCAAATTAAGATATACACTCTTTTTAATAAATCATAGCAAAATTTCTATAAAAAAGAAACTCTATTATTAGAGTTTCTTTCATCCTATCGTCTTTTTTATTTTATTTCAACGCTTGCTCCGGCTTCTTCTAATTTCATTTTAATCTCTTCTGCTTCGGCTAAAGAGATATTTTCTTTAACCGGCTTTGGCGCGGCGTCAACCAAATCTTTTGATTCTTTAAGGCCTAAACCTAACAAATCCTTTACCACTTTAATAACTTGTAATTTTGATTGTCCGCTATCTTTTAAAATCACGGAAACTGTTTCTTTCTGAGCCGCTTCCCCGGCATCAGATTGAGACGCATTAGCGGCGCCAGTATTAGATATTACCGGCATGGCGGAAACGCCAAATTTCTCTTCCAAGGCCTTTACTAAATCATTTAATTCTAAAACTGAAAGTTCTTCTATTTCTTTAATGATTTTTTCCAATTTTTCTGATAGTTTTTTTTCTTCTGCCATATTTTTAGTTTAAAATTATTTTAAGGTATCTGAAACAAGTTCAGAGATCCCTCGCTTTGCTCGGGATGACAACTTAGTTGTCATTTTTTTATTGTTTTCCTACTGATTGTTTTCCTATTGCATTGATTACCATCGCTAATCTAAAAAGATTGCTTTTCAAAGAATAAGCTAAACGATAAAAGGGTGAATAAACTGCTCCTGCTAACCGACCATATAAAACATTTTTAGCAGGGATATTTGCCAACTCTTCTACCACGCTGGCTGTCAAAAACTCATTGTTTAACAAACCTCCTATAATTTTGAAATTTTCATTCTGTTTGGAAAATTCTTTTACAATCTTGGCTGGGGCAAGGGGGTCTTCAAAAGCAAAATTAACCAATACTGACCCTTCTAATTTTTCTCGCCAATCCTCCTTTAATCCCTTTCTTTTCAAAGCCAAATCTAAAAGAGTTTTCTTAATTACCTTCGCCTTACCGCCAACTTCTTTTAATTTCGCTTTGTAATTGTTTAACTGGGAAGTTTTCACTCCATTAATTGATGAGAAATAAAGAGCAGTGGCTTCGCCTAAATCCTCTTCCAGTTCTTTTATAATCTCCCGTTTTTTATCTTTTGAAATCATAATAAAAAATGTCTATTAGTTTAATAGACATTAGGCTCTTTTAAAAGCAGAAAAGCCGATTTTCCCTCGTTAGGCTTTACCCCTTAAAGGCACCTAATGTCTTCGGAATAGATATAATTAAGTGTAGCAAAATATTAAAATAAAGTCAACCCCGCACCTTTAAAGATTGATTTTATAAATATGCCTTTGGCATTTATCTTCTAAAGGTGCGGGGCAACTCAGAGCCGATGGTCGGAATCGAACCGACAACCTTACCCTTACGAAGGGTCTGCTCTTCCTATTGAGCTACATCGGCTTTTTATTTTTATTTTACCACAAATTAGTAAAATTGCCAGACAATTCAATTTTTGTTAGAATGAGTCTGAATGACTGATTATAATAAAAAAGTAGTTTTGGGAATGTCCGGAGGCGTAGACTCTTCAATGAGTTTAATTTTACTTAAAAAAAGAGGTTATGAGCCTATTGGAATAACTCTCAAACTTCCTGTTTGGAAAAATCAAAAAAATCTTTTAAGAGAAAATATCTGCTGTACTACAGAATCTATTAATTTGGCAAAGTCAATCTGCCAACAATTTGACGTTCCGTATTTTATTCTAAATAAACAAAAAGAATTTAAAAAAACAGTAGTCAATTATTTTAAAAAAGAAATTAAAAATAACAGAACGCCGAACCCCTGCGTAATTTGCAATCGTTATTTTAAATTTAAATATTTGATTGATTGGGCAAAAAAACATAAAATTTTTTATATTGCAACTGGCCATTACGCTAAAATCAAATACAATCCGAAAACAAAAAAATATGAACTATTCAGGGCAAAAGACAAAAAAAAAGACCAAAGTTATAATTTATCTTTTCTAACCCAGAATCAGTTAAAACGCCTTATTTTCCCCATTGGTAATTTATATAAAAAAGAGGTTTATAAATTAATAGAAAAAGAAAGATTCTCCATTTTTTGCCAAAAACCTCAGAGCCAGGATTTTTGTTTTGTTTCCGGCAAATCGCTTCAGGAATTCATTAAAAGTTATCTAAAACCAAAACCAGGATTAATCATTGATAAATCGGGAAAGATTCTCGGCAAACACAATGGCTTAAATTTCTATACTTTAGGCCAAAGAAAAGGCTTAAAATTGGCGAACGGTCCTTTTTATGTTTTAAATTTTAAACCGAAAGAAAATACCCTTGTTGTTACTAATAATAAAAGGGATTTATTAAAAAGAGAAATTGTTATTTCACCAATAAATTTTATTAGCGGTATTCCGCCTAAAAAGCCAATTGAAGTAATGGTCAAAACTCGTTCGCAGCAAAAATTAAGCAAAGCAAATCTGATTCCTTTTAGAAGAAAATATAAAATAAAATTTAAAAAACCAGTTCTTTCGCCAACTCCTGGGCAATTCGCAGTTTTCTATCAAAACAACAAGTGTCTTGGAGGTGGCGTAATAAACTAGGCTGTCTGCCTCCAATACTGCTTCAGCGCTGGTTGTCAACTCGCTCCAGCCGCTGAGTCGCAGCCTAAACTCTTGGGTTAACGGCTTTCGCTTCGCTCTAGAAAAAGCCTATTGAGATTACAAGGCTTGCCTCAAAAATATTGGGGCAAATTTTAAAACAATGAATATACAATCACTAACATTTAATCTAAATTAAGAGTTACTTATAAGATAAGGAGGCAATATGGCAACGGTTTCAGTTCTAAAAGTTAAAAGAAACAAACTGACAATCAAAAAATCATTTCTTTATTAAAAATTATTAGCTAGCTTCCTTTTTTTAATTCCAAAACATTTCTTATTTGATGAATAATTTCTTAAATAAAGGAGGTTAAATTATTGAGCGGGTGAAGGGAATCGAACCCTCTCCTTGACCTTGGGAAGGTCACGTACTGCCAATATACTACACCCGCATTTTTCTCTCTTACCTTTCTAATTCGTTTTAAATATTTTTAAAATATTATACCATAAGTCTTTTAAAGCCTCAAAAAAACTCTTTGTCTCTAATGTATTTTCGGTAGTTGTTGATGTAATTGAGGTTTCTGGAATAGTTCCCTTTGGCGGAATGACTAAAACAACTTCTTCGCCTTCTTTTTTTAGACCAAGCATCAGTCTTGCCTGTTTTTCTAATTTTTCTTTAAGGTTGCTTTCGCTTTTAATTTTTTCTAAATTGCTTATTTCTTCTTCTAATTGCTTTTCTCTTGCTAATAATTTTGAAATTTCTTGTTTGAGATATTGCCGACGTTGGTAATCTTGGTATAACCGATAGAAAAGTCCCCCTAAAAGAAGTAAAACTATAATTACAAAAAAGAAGTTTCTAATTTTTATTAGTAAATTTTTCATAATGTAGGTCTTGTATAATAATTATAACTATTTGCCTAGATGTAATTCTCAACTAAATCCATTTAATGTTCGTCTTTTTTGGTGAATAATTTGACAAAAACCGAGGAGGGAATTTCTAAATCTGCTTGTTGGAGCAGTTTCTTTTTTCCTTTTTTTTGTTTTTTCCAAAGTTTTTCCTTTCGCGTTCTGTCGCCGCCGTATAAATGGCCAGTAACATCTTTTTTTAAAGCCGGGATTGTTTCTCGGGCAATAATCCTCCCTAACCCCCTTATCTGAATGGCAACTGGATAATTTTGCCGCGGAATTAATTCTTTTAATCTTAACGCCAAAGACCGCGCTTCTTTTTCTATTTTCTCTTTTAAAACTATCTGACTTAAGCTTTCAAAGACCTTGCCCGCTAAAAGCACTTCCATTTTTTCCAAGTTTGCCGGTTTATAAAACTCTTCTCTTTTATAATCCATTGAGCCGTAGCCAGAAGAAACTGATTTTAAATCATCATAAAAATTTCGAACAACTTCTTCAAGCGGTAAGTCTAATTTAATTTCTAATTTCTCATTAAAAGTATTAGTAATAATATTTTCTCCTCTTTTAAATGAGATTAATTTTAAAACTGGCGCTAAATATAAAGAGGGGGTAATAATTTCTGCTTCAACCCACGGCTCTTCGCTTTGTTCAATCAGTTCTTCTTCTGGCCATTGATTTGGATTAGTAATAATTAAGGGCTCTTTTTGATTTTTGATTTTTACCCGGTATGGCACTGTTGGATTTACCACTACTAGATCAAGGCCATATTCTTCCTTTAATCTCTCCTGGATTATTTCTAAGTGAAAAAGGCCTAAAAAACCCAAACGAAAACCTCTTCCCAATACCTCGGAAGTCTCGGGCATATACTCCAACGCCCAATCATTTAGTTTTAATTTTAAAAGGGCTGTACGGAAATTTTCAAACTCTTTTGAAGAATCCCCCTTCTTTAAATAAAAACTGGCATAGACCATTGGCTTTGGTTGACTATATTCTATTTCTTTTAAATTATAACTTTTATTTTCTAAAATTAAATAATCCCCCACTCTGATTTTATCCGGCTCTTTTAAGCCGGTGGCCAACCATCCAATTTCTCCTGCCTCAAGTGTTTCTTTCTCTTTTAATTCAGGGGAAAAATAACCTAAACTCAAAACTTCTCCTTTACTTTTGTTAAACCAGAGACAAAATCTCTCCCCTTTTTTTATTTTTCCTTCGAGCACTCTAATATAAGCAATAATTCCCTTAAAATAATCAAATTTGCTGTCAAAAATTAAAGCGCAAAAATTTTGATCTATTTCTGTTTTTGGGGGAGGAATTTCCCTAATAATTCTTTCCAACAATTCTTTTACTCCTGTTCCGTTTTTAGCAGAGATTAAAGAAATTTCTTCTGGTTTGATATTTAAAAGTTTTACCAATTCTTTTTTTCTATCTTCTAAATTATAATTTTCTAAATCAATTTTATTTAAAACTGGAATAATTTTTAAATTTTGCTTTAAAGCCAAATTTAAATGGGAAATCGTTTGAGCCTGAATTCCCTGACCGATGTCAACCAAAAGAATAGCGCCTTCAACTGCCTTTAAAGCCCTTGAAACTTCAAAAGAAAAATCAACGTGGCCGGGGGTATCAATTAAATTCAAAATACAATTATGGTAGCGCATTGTTACCGGATGCATTTTAATTGTTACACCGTGCTCTTTTTCCAAATTCATTTTGTCTAAATACTGTGGTTCTAACTTTAATCGAGGGACTGTTTCAGTTAATTCCAAAAACCTGTCTGCCAAAGTAGACTTCCCGTGATCGATGTGGGCAATAATGACGAAATTACGAATGTTGGTCATTTTTTCTAATAATCCTCTTTTTGAAATAACCTAAAATATCTTTAACTTCTTTAATCTCTAAAATTTTACAAACTATTAAAAAAATTAAAAGAGTTAAAGCAAAAGAAATAATACTGGAAAAAACTAAATTTTTTACTTTTGAAAAAGGATAAATTCCCCTCAAGAAACTTATAGAAAGAAAACCAATTACACTACTTAAAATTGAAGCAGTTAATATTTTTATTAAAGACTTTAAAAATTCTTTTTTATTTTCTAGGGGAATCTGCAAATGTTTTCTAAGAAAAAGAAATAAAAGCAAAGAATAGATAATATAAGTAAGAAGAATTCCCAGGGCTAAACCGCTTGCTTTTAGTTTTAAACCAAGATAAAAACAGATTAAAAGTCCAGCGCCATAAGATAAAAGACTAGCAAAAAATGGCCTTTTAGCGTCTTTTTTGGCAAAAAACACTTTTAAAAGATAATAATTTAAACTCTGAAAAATCATTGCCAAAGACATAATTTCTAACACCTTCATCGTGTTTAAAGTCGCCTGCCAATCAAATTTCCCATAGCCTAAAAGCAGTCTTACAATCGGCTCCCTAAAAACAATCATCCAAAAAGATAAGGGAATGATAAAAAACAAAATCAAAAGCAAGGTTTTTTCGTAATTAAAAATAAACTCGTCTTTTTTCTTCTCTGATTCAAGTCTGGATAAATAAGGAAAAGCGGCATCAGCCAAAGGTAAAGCAAAAATAGTATAAGGCAAAATATTATCAACAAAACTGAAAATAGTAATCGTTCCTTCTTTTAAAAGAGTGGCTATTGAGGTTACCCCGAGCAAAAAAATTTGTGAGATAATTATGCTCAAAGTTCGAGAAGACATCACTGCAAATAATTTTTTTATACTAAAAACAAAAGTTGAGATTTTAAATCTTTTAAATCGATATCCTAAGTTTAAAAGTGACGGCACCTGAATTAAAACATGAGCTACAGCGCCTAAAATTACGCCGAAAATCAATCCATTTAAACCAAATTTAGGAGTAAGAAATAAAATTCCGAAAATAATTCCCAGATTATAAACTACTGGCGTCAGGGCGCTGATGAAAAAAAGCCGAAAACTTCTTAAAATAGAAGAAAAAACTGCGGAAATTCCCAAAAGAAGCGGTTGAATCATCAGTAATCGAGTCAGAAAAACTGTCATTTTTAAACTTTCTTCGTTAAAGCCAACCAATATTTTTTTCAACAGAGGATAAGCGAAAATAATAACGATTAAACCAACTATGATTAAAAGAAAAGAAATCAAGGATAAAATTAAAGAAGAAAATTGCCAGGCTTTTTCTTTATTTTCAACTAAATAATCATTTAAAAGCGGAATAAAAGCCGCCGAAATGGTGCCAATAATAAAAACATTATAAATAAAATCGGGCAGCCTGAAAGAAGCATAATAAATATCTAAAGCAGCTGAGGCACCAAATTGCGAAGCAAGCAAAGCGTTTCTTATGAATCCTAAAACAGAACTTAAAAGAGCAAAAACCGAAGTAATTAAACCTGCGCCTAAAATTGTTTCTGTCTGATGATTCAAAATTTTTTTAAAAATTTGATTCATTTTTTTTCAATATTTACTTTGATATTCAAATCTTTGTCTAAAGGAATCCATTTGTCAAAAGAAAAAAGAGTTGGCGACAAACTTAATTCATTAGGTAAAATCATTTTATAAAGAAAATTGATATTTTGACCGCTCTGTTTATAAATATTTGTTTCAACTAACTGAGGTAAATTTTCTTCTTTCAAATTAAAAGGCAAAACATAATCCAGGATTACCGGTGCTTGAAACAAACAAGCAAAACCGCCAACAACAAGCTTCCCGTTTTCTTTATAAATTTCTGCATTTTCCCCTTCTCTTATAATCCTACTTTGTTCAATTAGGCTTAAATCGCTATCTTTCGCATAATTGAGTTTCTCATAATACCTGGAATTATCTTCTTTTGCCACCTTAACCAATCCTTCAATCTTTAAAACATCAGCCCCCTCTGGCAGATAAATTTTTAAATAATTAAGAATTTTTTTATCAGCTGATGTTTTAGATTCTGCATTAACTATTAAGTGATTAATGTATTGACCTTCTTCTGTTATTTTTGTTTTTAAGATAATTTTTTTCAGGCGACTGTCGGTTTTTAATTCTTTATCTAATAAACTAAATGCGACTGTCAAAAAATTACTGTAATTGTTTTCTTTACTCGCTTCTTCCTGTAAATATCTGGAAAAATACTGATTGAATTTTTTATCTTTAAAATAAAATTGGATATCTTTTTTTAATACCTGATTTTGAAAATCATCAATTAAATTCGTTATTTTTTCTGGCTTTTGGCCTTTCAGTTTCTCAAAAATTGAATTGAAGAAGGTGTCTAAAACCAGAGGACTACCGCGTAAAGGCCCCGACTTAAAACCAATTTCTGTTTGTTCTCTTAAAAACTCAGAAAAATTATTAGCGGTAACGGCATACGGATAATTTTCTATAGTAATTTCACCGAGAGCATTCATTATTGCTATAATAGTTTCAGGGTTAATTAAAATCACTCCATCAATTTTATCTTGGGTGCTTTCTTCGTAAAACTGGATGATTTTTTTGGCAGTAAAATCGAAATCGTAAAACCACCCTAAATCATGGAAAAACCATTGATTAGAAATAGTTTTAAGAGGTTCTGGGGGAATTATTTTGGAAACGAAAATATTATCCAAATCGCTAATATGGCTGCCAGAAAAATTAATTTTGCCTTTATCGAAACTTAATATTCCATAAGAAGAAAATATGCCCCCGCTTGGTCTAGGTATTAATGGATATTGAACCAAAACTAAATAATCCATTTTTTGATTTTCACCAAAAAAATCCAAAAGAGTTAAGATATCTTGCTCGTAAGTTATATCAAGAGAAATATCTAATTTCTTTAAATCTTCAAAATTATTATAAAGATTTTTTAGACAATTTAGATTTCCTTCTTTTTGATTTAAACCGTCCAAAAGAAATTCGAACTGATTTAAACAATCTAAATTATCAACAATTTCTGTAAAAGTTTCTTGTAATTTTACATCATCTTTTAGTCTGGGAATTAGACTGATAAATTTTTCTATTTCTCCCTTTGTTTGGCTCAGCCCTTCTTTTAAGTTTTTAAATTCCTCAAAAACATCCGAAATTTCTATTTGATTTTTATTTTTATTTTGTTCTTTTAATAATGTTATAATTTTCTCGTTACTATACCTTAAGTTGGTAATATAATTACCAAAATAAAAAATACCCCCCAGCAAAGCGAGAATAATAAGAAAAAAAGTTATTTTTTTTATCAGTCGCATTTTGTTTCTTAAATATCTTACTATATTTTTCCAAATTTAGCAATTGTTGACTTTTCTTTTACTTTTATGCTATAATATGAAAGGGTTTGTTGGGCAGTTGCTGAGCGTTCATTTACTTGGGCGCTTGGAGGAAAGTCTGAACATCCCTCTGTGCTTTAACAGAGACAAAAGCAGTGGTTAAAAGCCACCATTTTAAACCGCTTGATTTAATAACTGGTAACAGTTATTAAAGATGGTTTAAAAGAGAGGTGCGAACAGAGACGTTTTAATCCGAAAGGATTAAAACCCCCACTTTTAGAGGAGGGGTGAGCCCTGATAGTAATATCGGGGATGAAACGGCTAAATCCTTGCTGGATGCAAGAGTCGTGCCCCCCACTTGAAATGGATAATTAAGTGAATCATGGTATCTTATTCTCAATTCTTGGTAATAACCAATCCATTTCAAGTGGGGGGAGTGCTCGCTTGATTCCGATGGCAACATCGGAACTAGAAAAATAACTGCCTCCTTGTTTAATTCAAGAAGACAGAATTCGGCTTACAAACAAACCCATTATTTTATCAAAAATTCCGGCCAAAAGCCGGAATTTTTGATTAGTATTTATTTAGTTTTTATCTATCTAGAAACAAAATTAATCAGAGAAGTCATTAGATTTTTTATCGTCTCTTTTATTAAAGCGAATTGGCTTTGAATATTTTCTAAGAGATTTGAGGACACAGGATTATTTAATACAAGATGGACATTCGCTATAATTATAACAAGCCTGCAAGATACCAGGCATAATCGCGGTATCCAGGGCAAACATCTCCTTCAAAAATGGTGACTTAACACAACCAGTTTGAGTATGATAAATATAAGCTGAACTAATAATCAATGAACCTATAAATTTGTTTTATTAGAGTTAATATCAATAGTTAAATCTGGTTTTTGAACTATTACTTGCGGAGACAACTAAAACTTATAGTTTTCTTATTGTTATTTTCATTCAATTCAACTATATAATTATAAGGGTCAACTTCTGCTTCAAGGGTATAATAACCCGGAGCTATACACTGCCAATCAAAACGTTCTGTTTCACGTGCGCCGGCGGGAAGTGAAGGATAAATTAAAGTCCCTACGCCTCCTGTGTTTACTTCAGAAGGAGCCGAAATAACTTTCAAATTAACATAATTTGGGGAATCTGCTTGTAACTCTCCATCATTTTGTATCTCTATTTTAAAATTTATAGGTTTATCCACTTCAGGGTAATCCGAGAGAACTATGCTCTTTACAATCAAATCTGGCTTCTGATTAACCGGGGTACCACAATTAATTGCTATAGGAAAAACATTATTAGATTCATTTGATTCATCTATCGCTTGTTGACCATAGTAATAATCAACATAGACTTGCATTGCATAGCTTCCTCCAGTAGACGGGCATGTCCAAAAAGGCGCCGCGGGAAATTGGCTGGCTATTGTTTGACCTGGCGGAACTTGCCGAGTTTCCAGCCAAGAACTCACTGGTGTTCCGTCAATAGTGACACTAATATAATATCCTTGATCAACAGTTGTATCACCTATGTTACGAACATATACCACAAAATCACTAATTTTTGTTCCTGGTGTTAGGGGTAAAGAGGGTTTAAATGTTATTTTATCAATTACTAAATCAGGTTTTGCAGAAATTGGAACACAACCACAACACATTTCTATAATTTTTTCGTTATTATCTTCTCTTACTTCATTTATTAAATTATCTTTATCAATTGATGCCTGAAATCCATAATCACCAGCGGTCCAAGAAGGACAATTCCAAGAAAAATTAAATTGTTTCGTTTCGCCTGCTTTTAAAATAATCTCAGTATTGTATATTATTTGACTTCCCAAAAATACTTCTAATTTGGAAAAAGGAGCATTGCCTAAACCACTATTCGCTACTTTTAGAGTAAAATAAACTGATTGTCCAGGCTGAGGAAAAGAAGGTGAATAATAAAATTCAGTTATTGTTAGGTCTGGTAAATAAGGAGTTGGATAAGAAGTAGTGGTAGTAATAGTTTCGGTAGTGGTTGGCGATGGAAACCTTGAAAGATAAACTTCGCAAAGCTTCTGACGAGTTGCCTCATCTACAATTCCGCTCTGAGATAAATTATATTTGGCCTGAAATCTTTTTAATGCCGTCTCGGTCAACCTTCCGAAATAACCAGTTACTAGCCCCTCGGGATAAATAGATTTGTCTTGTTTTAATAATTTTTGAAGTTCTTTTACCTCGGAAGTTGGCTCATCAAAATATCCTTTGCTTAAACCAACAGTAACAAATGGGCAACTTTTTAATTGTTGGGCCACAAGTTGACTTAATTGCTGTTGTAAATATTTAATTTGACTTTGAAGAGCCTCAATAAGTTTCTGTAATTCTTCTTGGGTTGCAGCAGATGATTGATAAAAAGTTCCAAAAAAGATAGTAAAAACGACTAATAAACTCAAAAATATTTTATATTTTTTCATATTTTTTATTGCTTAATTTTTTATTATATTTAAGTTAATTTGTCGACCGTTTTGAATGTTTCTTTAGTATATCACTTTTTTTCTTGTCAAGCCAAATAGGTTGGGTGCTGCCTCTTAATTAATTGCTTTTTTAATTCCTCTATCTCTCTTTCAAAAATCTCTTTGTGCCAATTCTTAAACCACCCCTCATTTTTAGAGATTTCATATAAACTCTTGATGAATTTAAGGCTATTTTTTAAATGCTTTAAAATATCTCCTTTTTCCATCTCTAAACCATTGTCAACATAAGTTTGCCTAGCAGACCAGTCCCCTGGTTGGTCAGAGCCAGGCGGAAAAGTCAATAGATATTCTTCCAAAATTTCTTGAGGAATAATGCCAGCAATTTTTCTTATTTTTCCTGTTTCTCTAAAATAGGCTTCGTCAATTCCATAAAGCGGCATATCATAACCATTAGAATATAAAGCGGTTAAATTTCCCCAGGCTAAAATTTTAACTTGAAAACCGTATTTCTCTGCTAAATTCTGCAGAATATTTAAAGAAGGAACAGAAATAAAACCAGTGCAAACAATTGCTTTAATTTTAGTATTTTTTTGTTTTGCTACTTCCATTAATCTCTCAATGGCGATTTTTGAGGTGCCGCCACTTGCTTCGGTATCTGGTTTAATTACAGTTATTTCTTTATTTTCATCAAAATCTTTAAAATCTTCATAAATTAGTTCTAATTGACCACAGGTGCCGTTGTGATGCCGATAAGAAGGCAATTTATAATGGGGCCTAATTCTAATTTTTAATAAATCGATTCCTATTTTTTTGAATCCCTCATAAAGACGATAGCCTGGCCCTGCTCTTAAAACATCATAAAGCAAACTATTTTTTGGATCTATCGGCCAAAGTTCGTTAATCGCTAACGCTGCCGCCTCGCCTATTTTTAAACATTTTTTATCAAGTTCTTTTCCTACCAAATGAGGAAATGAAGCAATTTCTTTTATTTCTTTTAAATAAAGAATATAAATTTCTATTGGATATTTTACTGATTGATATAAAGGGTTTTTAATTTTTGAAGGTTCTACTTTAAATAATTCTGCCTCTAAATTATTAGAAAAAGCCACCTTATTGGTGGCTAAAGTATCGAGTTTAAACTCATTTATTATCTCTTCAATGTCAATTTGATTGAGATGGGACTTATAGTTTTTTATCATAAACATTTCATATTTAATCTAAGTATCTATTTTAAGGGTTTAAAATAATTTGTCAAGAGAATTATCCAATGCCTTATTAACTAAATAGTCTGCTCTTTTGTTTTGTTCGCGGTCAATATGAATAAATTTTAAATAAGGAAAATCTATTTTCAAATTCCAAACTTCAATAAATAAAAAAATCAATTCTTTTTCCAAAATTTTATAATTGCCATTTAACTGATTAACTACTAAATCAGAATCAGAATAAATAATTACTTCGGTATTTTTTAATTTTTCCTTTCCTAACAAATGTTTTACTTTTTTTAAAGCCGCAATAATTGCCTTATATTCAGCAATATTGTTAGTTGCTTCCCCTATCAATTCTTTATATTCTTTGCTGCCAATAATAAACCCAATGGCTGCTGGGCCAGGATTTCCTCGAGAACCTCCGTCAACATAAACTTCTAATTTATTCATAAAGCAACTTAATTCGTTTTCCATGGGAACGGTTTATGAAGAGGCAAAACAAAACTTGCCGCTCCCTTATGTCCGCCTCCTCCATATTTTTCCGCAATTTTAGAAACATCAACTGAACCGTCTGAACGCAAAGAAATTTTTTTCTTTTTGCCATTAAGAGAGTAAATTATTGCGATTGGGGGATGTTTTTTGCACAAAGCATTTCCCACTTCAGAAATTAAAACTGGCGAATTAACAGCTAACGCGCTATATCCCTCAAATTTCACCAAAATCGCCTGACAAATTATCTGGTTGATTAAATACTGACGGTATTTTATCAATACTTCTCCTTGCTTTATTATCTTTTTTAATTCTATTTCTTTCTCTATTTTCTTTATATATTCTTGCCATTTTTCAAAATCATTTTCCAGTAAATCTATAACAATATTTAACTTTTCGCTAGAGGGTAATTTAAATTTCCACAAATCCTGGTCTTCAATGTAAAATAATAACTTTGGCACCTTTTTCTTTTTGAAGAAGTATTTAAAAGTTAAAACCGCGGCTGAATGGTTAATATCAACAACAAACTCGTCAACTAAATTTTTCAATTTCAAAGAAGAGAGATGGTGGTCAATTAAAATTATTCGATTCTTATTATTTTTAAGAATTTTTAATTTTTCTGGAGAGGGAGAAATATCTAATAAATAAACAGTTTTTCCCTTGATATCCAAAGACAAACCATTAAGATAATCGAAGCCTAAATAATTTGCTTTATCTTTAAACTTTAACCAAGCGCTAAAACAAGCGCCGAAACCATCCGTGTCTGAACGATGATAAATAACAAAAACATCTTTATCTCTTTTTAGTTTTTTCATAAATAAGCCTACGAAGAATAAAAATTAAGCGCTACTAACCCTGGCAATTTTTGACCAGCCAGAAAATTAAGCATAGCGCCGCCGCCGGTAGAGAAAAAAATATTTTCTTGAAATGGTTCTTTTATTTTTAAGAGTTTTATAGTTTTTAAAGTATCACCACCGCCTATCACTGAATTTGAAATCTTATTATTTAATATCCCCTCTAAAACTTCTTTCGTCCCTTCTCTAAATTGCCTATCTTCAACCTTCCCCATTGGCCCGTTGAAAAAAATCGTTTTAGCTTTTCCAATAAACTGTTTATAATTTTTAGCGGCAACAGGACCAATATCTAAAATTTTATCTGTTTTTTTAACGGCGCTTACATCTCGTATTTCCACTTTGCCTTCTTTGGATAAAACCATTAAATCACCTGGTAAAATTAGTTCTGCTTTTTTAAAACCAATGACTTTGATTTTTTCTACCGCTAACGGAGAATAAAACGAGTCTCCGATTTCAAAGCCGAATGCTTTCAAAACTGTATTAGCAATCGCCCCTCCAATTAAAATATAATCTGCAATTTCAGAAAAATTTGAAAGCAAAGGAAGCTTATCTTCAATTTTGCTTCCGCCTAAAATAACTACCATTGGCTTTTGAGGGTTATCAATAACTCCTTTAAGTTTTGTGACCTCTTCTTCTAAAAGAAATCCTGGATAAGAAGGTAAAAATTTTGTAATGGCAGAAATAGTTGCTGATTGACGATGAGAGACTGAAAATGCTTCATTAATGTAGATATCACCTAATTCCGATATTTTTTTTGCAAACTTTTTGTCATTTTTTTCTTCTTCTTTAAAGAAACGAATGTTTTCTAAAAAAATTAACTCGCCATTTTTAAATTCTTGTGTTTTTTCTTTCAACTCTTTGAAATTTCTAAACGAAACAAAATAAACTTTTGTTTTTAATATCTTTTCCAAATATCTGGCAACTGGCTCTAAACTAAAATCTTTCTGGAAAAAATCATTCGGAGTCGGCTGGCCCAAATGAGAGATTAAAATAATTCTTTTGGCCATATTTTCTTTTAAAAACTCAATCGTTTTTAAACTCCTTCTAACTCTAAAATCATCTATAATTTCCCCTTTATCATTAATTTCCACATTAAAATCCACCCGCACTACAATATTCTTGTTTTTTACCACTGAGGGAGAAAGGTGATGCATAAAACTACTGTATTTTCATATAAAAGATTAAAAACACATATCAAAGATTTTGATATTTTCTTTACATTTTTTATTTCAAGGCATAATTTACAATTAGATTGACAGTAATCTCATTTGTTCCGGGCTCAATGGCTGAAACCGGAGTTGGAGCGGCGCCCATTGAGAGACTCGCTTCCTTAACAGCACTCCGATATAAAGGAACATATCCTCCTTCTTCAGAAATACTAATAATCTTTCCTATTTTAACGCCCGTTTCTGCTTCAAAAAGTTTTACTCTGTTTTTAATTTTATTAAAAGCCTCAACTCTGGCTAAATTCTTGTAATCTTCTTGGTCATCGATTTCAAAACTGATATCAGATATTTCATTTGCGCCTTTTAAAGATAATTGCCCTACTAAAGAATTGATTTTGTCAAAATCTCTGATTTTAATTTCTATCGCCTGATCCAACTGATAACCAATAATTTTTGGAGGACAACTGTTAAAATCCTTTGTATCTTTCCTACACCAAGAGTAATCATATTGCGGATTCAAAGAATAATTGATAGTTTTAATGTCTTTGTCTTCAATCCCCTCGCTTTTCACAAAATCCACAAGAGTTTTAATCTTTTGGTCGTTTTCTTTTTGCGCTTCTTCGGCTTTTTCTTTTTGAGTAATGACAGAAAAAGTTAATCTGGCAATGTCCGGTTTGGCAAAAACTTTACCTTGGGCTGAAAAGGAAATTACCCTTTCTGGATTAACAATATTTTCCGCCTGTCGCCAGTTTAAATAAGCCCAACTCAAAATTCCAATTGCTGTCACAATAAGAAAAATGGCTAAAAAATAAATAAGATAATTTTTAAATTTTTCCGACATAATTTTTGTAAGATTAAATTTGATTTATTGAACTAAAGATAAAATTTTCTTTAATTCAGTTTTATTAGTGGAGGCGCTACCGACCAAAACGCCACTAATGTTTTTTAGGCTTAAAAACTCAATGATATTTTGGGCTTTTACTGAACCGCCATAAAGAATGGGAATGGATAGGGCTATTGACTCACTGAATCTTCTTAAAAGCCAAAAACGAATCAAATCTGAAATTTTTTCCGTTTCTTGAACAGTTTCCGGTATTTTGCCTCCAATCGCCCAAACCGGTTCATAAGCAATAATAACTGAACTCTTTTTATTTAGTTTTATTCCCCTAAACGCTTTATTTAACTGGTCAAATAAAATTTTTTTAACCTTAAAATTAGAACTGCTTTCTTTTTCACCTCTTTTCTCCTCACCGATACAAAGAATGGGAATTAAACCATTATTAAGACAACCTTTCATTTTTAGATTTATCATCTCATCTGTTTCTTTAAAATAATGGCGTCTTTCTGAATGACCAATAATCGCATACTCTAAAGATAACGATTTTAACATTTTAGGAGAAATTTCACCAGTGGCGAAAGTCCTATCCTGCCAAAAAACATCCTGAGCGCAAAGAGAATATTTGTTTTGTAATATCTTCCTTGCCATTTCTAAATAAATAAAAGGCGGAGCAACAATGATTTTTAAAGAGGGGTTATTTTTAACTAAAATTTTAAAAAGAACCTCTGCTTCTTTTAAAGAAGACGGAGACATTTTCCAGTTAAACACAAGATATTTCTTCATTTAAATAAAATTATACTTTTTTAAACTAATTTTACTCCTAAAATAGTTAAAAAGCTCACTATAATTCCGGCAATTAACACCCCTAAAACAATTAGCCAAAAAGCCTCTTTTTTCTTAAAGCCAAAAAGAAAAGCCGCCAAACTGCCTGTCCAAGCGCCGGTTAAAGGCAGAGGGATGGCAACAAAAATTACCAGCGCTAATTTTCCCCATTTCAAATAACTATCTTGAAATTTTCTGCGTGTCCTTTGAAATAACCACTTAAAAAATCTTTCAAAAAACAGAAATCTTTTACTTAAAAAATTAGAGATACCTTCTAAAAAATATAAAATTGGCAAGATAGGCAAAATATTTCCCAAAACTGAAATTACAAATGATTTTATAAGAGGAAATTTATAGACTAAAATTGCCAAAGGAATTGCGCCTCTCAATTCTACTAAAGGAGAAGCAGCGGTAAAAAAAACTATTAGTTCTTTCATATTATCACTTTTAAGGAGTAATTACTAAGGCTTTATTTTTTAAAACCGCCACCGTTTTTTCGAAATGAACCGCTACTTCATTATTTAAGGTAGAAAAAGAACCATCACTATTTTCTCTAATCGCTCCATTTTTTAAAGTAATCATCGGTTCAATCGCAATAACCATTCCTTCTTTTAAAACTAAACCGGTATTTTTTTCTCCAAAATTATAAACAAGAGGGTCTTCATGAGGCTTATAGCCAACACCGTGGCCAACTAGTTCTTTCACCACCACAAAATTGTTCTTTTTGGCGTAATTTTCAATTGCCCAGCCAATATCCCCAATTCTTTTGTTTGCCCTGATAGTCTTTATGGCTTCATTCAAAGCCCCGCGGCCTACTCTAATCAGTTTTTGATAAAGAGATTTTACTTTACCGACGCCAACTGTAAGCGCCATATCGGTAAATAAATTTTTATATTTTATTCCTAAATCTAAAGAAACTACATCTCCATTTTTAAAAATCAAATCTTCTTTTGGCAAACCATGAACAATTACTTCATTCACAGAAACGCATAAACTATTAGGAAATGGTTTTAAAGAAAAATCAGGCTTATAATTTAAAAAAGACGGTTCACTTCCACTTTTTTTAATAAGTTTATAAGCAAAATCGTCAAGGTATTTCGCCGAAACGCCAACCTTCACTTCCAGAGCTACTCTCTTTAAAATTCTAGAAAGAATTCTCCCACCCTGTTTTAAAATTTTAATCTCCTCTTTGCTTTTAATTGAATACACGATATATTTAAAAATTAAAACTAAATCTTGAGTTTTTTTACAATTCTTTCAAAGACTTCATTTACGCTTCCCACACCTTCAACTTCTATCAATTTCTTTTTTTTCTTAAAATACCTAATTACTAACATTACTTCTTTGTCAAAATAATTCATTCTGTTTTTAATAGCTTTTAGATTATCGTCTTTTCTTTTTACCAGTTTTCCTCCGCAAGCAGAGCATTTTAAAGTTTTAACTAGTTTTTGATTCAATTCTAAAGAATATTCTCTACCACAATTTTGACAAATTCTTCTTAAATTTAATCTTCTTATCACCTCTTCTTTTGGCACATTAATATAAATCGCCTTAAAATTATCCCGGTCCATTAAATTAAGTGCTTCTTCCAAAATAATGGCCTCATCTAAGCATCTAGGACTCCCCTCAAAAATTAAGCCAAATTTTTCTGCTCCTGCTTTCAAATTTAAAATTTTTTTTAACCACAAACTGACTACTAACCATGTTGGCGCCGGCAAACCATTATTTATTATTTTTGCCATTGATTTAGCCAAAGAATTCTTTTGTTTTATAAACTGTCTTAAAAGTCCGCCAGTATCAATCTCTATAAGGGGCAATTTTTTCTTTAGCAAATTAAGTTGGGTTCCTTTTCCGGAACCAGGCCGTCCTAATAGAATTATATTTAACGGTTTAGACGTTTTCATATTCGCGCATAATTAATTGGGCATCAATTGCTTTCATTGTTTCAATTGCTACTTCAACCATAATCAAAAGCGAAGTTCCGCCAATTGCCAAGGTCGTAATTCCTGAAGCCTTTTCTAAAAGTATTGGGAGCACGGCGATTACCCCTAGGAAGAAAGCACCAAACAGAGTAATTCTGGAACTTAATGAAGCTAAATAATTAGCTGTAGTTTTCCCCGGTCGGTAGCCAGGAACAAAACCTCCTCTCTTTTGTAAATTATCGGCAATTGATTCAGGTTCAAAAGTAACGGAAGTATAAAAAAAGGTAAAAAGAAAAACAAAAACAAAATATAATATCAAATAGAGTGGCGACTGGGTATTAAATCCTTTCAAAAATAGAGCCATCTTCAAAAGGAAAGGATTTGTTGAGGTAGATAAAAACTGACCGATCATTTGGGGAAACATTAAGATAGATAAAGCAAAAATAATTGGTATTACTCCTGCTTGATTGACTTTCATTGGTAAATAAGTAGTTGCTCCTCCGTAAATCTTTGTGCCACGGACTTGTTTTGCGTAATTAACAGGAATCCTCCTTTCTCCTTGAGAAACAACAACTACCCCAATAATAATCAAAAAGGCAACTGCCAGAAAAACAATTAGATTCGGCAACCTCTCAAGAGTCAAATTCATAAAAGTTGCCATTAATTGACGGGGTAAATCAATTACAATCCCAGCAAAAATAATCAAAGAAATGCCATTGCCTAATTTTTGTTCAGTAATCAACTCCCCTATCCACATTAAAATCATTGTTGAAGCGACAACAACAGTAAGATTCCTTATCAAATCAAAAGGGCTTAAAATAGTTACCACTCCCTGACTTTTTAACAAATTAAGCATCGCAAAACCCTGAAGTAAAGCCAGCGGAATGGTAAACATCCGTGAATATTGTTCAAATCGCTTTCTTTCTTTTTCTGTCCCCTCTTGAAGCATTTGCTTTAAAGATGGAAAAACCATTGTCAAGAGTTGAAAAATAATACTGGAGGTAATATAAGGGCCTATTCCTAAAAAGGCAATAGAAATGTTAGACATTGCACCGCCGGTAAATATATTAAACAAACCAAAAATCTGATTCTGCTCAAAGAATGCCTGAAGTTTTGCTTGATCAACTCCTGGTAAAGGAATGCTGGCCATCACCCGAAAGACAAACAAAAGCAACAGAATAGTGAAAATTTTTTTTCTCAATTCTTTAAGACGAAAAAGATTGATAAATTTTTTAAACATAGGCAAAAATAAGTTAAAGTTCAAAAGTCAAAAGTCAAAATTAAAATCCTCGCTATCATTTTTTATTTTTTTGATTTTCTATTTTTCCGCCTGCTTTAAGAATCGACTCTTTGGCTTTTTGGGAAACTAAGCAGTTTTCTACATTATATTTATATTTAAGCTCGGCTGAACCAAGAATTTTTAGAGTTCTTGTTTCTCCTTGAGGAATTTCTACTAATCCTAATTTTTTTAATCTTTTTGGGTTAATAACGGAATCGTTTTGAATTTTTTTTTGAATATCGCTTAAAAGAACTGTAACAGGTTTCTTGACTATTTTTTGAAATTTTACTCCCCTTTTCTTGGGAAATTTCAAAATTGTCTCCCTTATTTGAGGTTTAATCTTGTGGCCTGCTCTTGATTTCTGTCCTTTCATTCCTCGGCCAGAATAAGTTCCTCTTTTCCCTCCTCTGCCAATTCTTTTCTTTTTGGGAGTTTTATAGGTTTTTTTTAATTGATGGACCTGCATAGAGTTAAATCTGATTATTTTCTTTTTGATCCTTATTGATTTCTTCTTTTGGAACTTTTAATTTCGAAATTGCAATCAGTACTGCCTTTGCATTATTGATTGCATTATTAGTTCTACCCAATACCTTAGAACTGATGTTGGGAATACCTGCTAATTTAAAAATTGTTCTGGAGACACCGCCAGCCACTATCCCTTTTCCTTCTCTTGCGGGCTTTAAAAGTATTTCTGCTGCCCCATATTTTGCCTTCACTTCATGAGGAATAGTATTTTTGACTACTGGGATTTTCATTAAATTCTTTTTTGCCTGATTAGTTGCTTTTTCTATTGCCGTAGCGACATCACGACCTTTTCCTACTCCAAAACCTATTTCATAATTTTTTCTTCTTCCAACCAATACCGTTGCCCTAAAACTTAATCTTTTTCCTCCGCCGGTTACTCTAGCCACTCGACTGATATCCAAAACTTGGGTTTCAAAATCAGGAGTAATTTTTTGGAAATTTTTTCTTGAGTTCATATTTATTAAAATTCTAAACCTGTCTCTTTGGCTTTTTCTGCCAGTATTTTAATTCGACCATGATATTTAAATCCCCCCCTATCAAAAACCACTTTTTTAATTCCTTTTTCCTTTGCTTTTTGGGCTATTAATTCTCCAACTTTTTGAGCAATTTCTTGTTTTGTCGCTTTTTTATTATCTTTTCTATTTTTTATTTCAAAATCTGAAGCAGAAACTAATGTTTCTCCTTTCTCATCATCAATGATCTGAACATAAATATGTTTTAAAGAACGAAAAACAGATAATCTAGGTTTTTCTTTACTACCTTTAATTTTAGCTCGCACTCGGCGATGTCTAATTTCTCTTTTTTCTTTTTTGTTAATTTTTTTCATATAATTGTTCACCTAAACCTAAGCGGCGGTAGTGGCTATTTTCTTGCCAGCTTTCCGCCTTATCTTTTCACCAACGTAATAAATTCCTTTACCTTTATAAGGCTCAACAGGTCTCACCTGGCGAAGTTTGGCAGCAAACGAACTGACTAATTCTTTTGAAACACCGTTTATGGTAATAATATTCTTATCAACTGAAACATTTAATCCTTTTGGAATTTCTAAAATTACAGGGTTAATATAACCTATTTTAAGTATTAATTGATCTCCTTCTAAATTTGCTCTGAAGCCAACTCCATTAATTTCCAATTGCTTACTAAATCCTTGACTCACTCCCTCTATTAAATTATTTAGTAATGCTTTGGTCGTTCCCCATAGTTTATAAGTATTTTTTTGCTGAATCAATGGTTTGACAAAAATAAGATTATTTTTTAGTTCAATGGCAAAATAGGGGGAGATTTTTAAAGATAGTTCCCCCTTTGGACCTTTGGCAATAAAAGTATTATTTTCAATTTTTACTTCTACACCAGTCGGTATTTCTATTGGTTTTTTCCCTATTCTGGACATAATGATTTATAACAAATAATTTTTAAACATTAAAAATTACAAAATTAAAAATTTAAAAAATTTGTTAGTTCGAGTTACCATACTTCTAATAAAATTTCTCCTCCTAAATTTTTCTTTTTTGCTTCCTTATTAGTCATCACTCCTTGAGGAGTAGAAATAATATATATTCCGAAACCTCCCTTAGCCGGCCAAATCTGTTTTGATTTTCTATATACTCTTTGAGATGGCTTTGAAACTTTTCTTATTTCAGTAATTTTTGGTGTCTTATCTTCATTATACATTAAAGTTATCTCTATCATCCTTTTTGGTTCACGGCCAACTTTCGTAAAATCTTTAATATAACCATTTTTTTTCAAAACATTTAAAATATCCATTTTGAATTTGGAAAAAGGAACTTTAATGGTTTCTTTCTTAACCATTTGACCGTTCCTTATTCTCGTTATCATATCTGCAATTGGATCATTCATAAATTTTTTTAAATTACCAACTGGCTTTTTTAATGCCCGGGATTTCCCCTTTTGAAGCCAACTCCCGAAAACAAATTCGGCATAAGCCGAAATCTCTCATATACCCCCTTTTTCGACCGCAACGCCAACATCGCCTCACCGTCCTCGTGGAATACTTTGGTTTTTTTAGGGCTCTAGCAATAACAGATTTTTTTGCCATAAATTTGAAAAATTATTTTACCTTTTGAAATGGAAGTCCTAAAAGAGTAAATAGTTCTTTTGCCATTTGGCGGTTTTTGGCATTAGTAACAAAACTTACCTCTAAACCGAAAATAAAACTCGCTTCTTCTTTGCTTATTTCCGGAAAAACTATTTGTTCTTTTAGACCATAATTCAAATTTCCTGAAGCATCTATCGCAGATTCCTTTATTCCTCCAAAATCTCTGATTCTCGGCAAAACCACATTTATAAATTTATAAATAAAATCTTCCATTTTTTTTCCCCTTAAAGTAACCTTCAAACCCACCGGCATTCCTTCTCTTAATTTAAAACTGGCAATAGAAACTCTTGAAAGTCTTAATGAGGGCTTTAAACCGGTAATCATTTTTAGTTGCTGAGACACTTTTTCAACAATCTCATCACTGTTTTTGCCTGAAGTTACTAATCTGCCTATGCCAGTATTGACTACTACTTTCACAATTGTCGGAACAGACCTTTCTGTTTTAAGGTTAAACTTTTTTTTCATTTCCGGTACAACAATTTCTTTCCACTGCTGTTTATAAGGTAATTTCATAGTATCAAATTTTTGTTTTACATTTTTTACACTGACGACAATTTTTTCCACCTTCAAAAGTATGAGATATTCTCGTTGGCTTTTTACAATTCGGACAAACTAATTTTACATTTGCCCGATTAATCGGTCCAGGTACAGACATTATTTCTCCCTTTTCACCAGTCTTTTTCGGTTTTTTAATCTTTTTTATTAAATTCAGGCCGTCAACTATTAAACGGTTCTCCTTGGGCAAAACTTTTATAACTTTCCCTGATTTTCCTCTATCTTTACCCTTTGTAATTAAAATCAAATCTCCTTTTTTAATTTCCATTTTCATATTTAAAGATGTAAAATTTCTAAAGATAGTTTAATTATTTTGTCTGTCCTAATACTGCTGAATTTCATTTATATTATTTATTAAACAAAATCAGAAGCTAAAGCAACTAATTTATCATAACCCTTTTCCTTTATCTCCCGAGGCAATACTCCCAATAAACGATTGCCAATCGGTTCCTTTTTTTCATTTATTAAAACTACGGCATTTTCATCAAATCTAATATAACTTCCATCTTTCCGGCGATATGGCTGTTTCTGCCAAACAACTACTGCCTTAACTACATCGCCTTTCTTTATTGCTCTTCGCGGTTCAGCCGCCCGAACTGAAGCTACAATAATATTACCAATTCTTGCGTATTTCCTATAACTTCCGCCTAAAACTCTAAAACAACGAACAGTTTTCGCTCCACTATTATCTATTACTTTTAAAATTGTTCTTGGTTGAATCATAATTGTTAAGCGCTATAACTAATAATTTTCCATCTTTTCTCTTTAGATAGGGGTCTTGTTTCCTCAATTACAACTTTATCCCCTTCTTTGTATTTATTGTTATCGTTTTGAGCCTTAAATCTTTTCGTCACTTTGTAATATTTTTTATATTTTGGGTGAAATTTTAAAGAATCTACTGCCACTACTGCAGTCTTCGTCATTTTGGCACTTACTACCCTTCCTTTTAATCTTCTTTTTATAGTTTTTTTTGTCATAATAAATATCCTAAGAAGTTATTTTCATTTCATTTAAGATAGTTAAAATTCTAGCGATATCCTTTTTTAACATTTTTACCGCTTTAACATTTTTTACTTTGCCACTCGCTAAACTAATTTTTAACTCAATTAATTTCTTCCTGGAATCTGTTAGTAAATTCAGCAATTCATCTGACTTCTTATTTTTTAATTCTTTTGTCTTCATAATTTAATCTTTAACAATCATAGTTTTAATTGGCAATTTAGAGGTAGCGGCCTTTAATGCTTGACGCGCCATATTCTCGGAAACTCCATCTATTTCAAAAATTATTCTGCCGGGCTTAACTGGGAAGACATAGTATTCTACTGTTCCCTTTCCTCCCCCCATTGTTACTTCGGGTGGTTTTTTAGTAATTGGTTTGTCAGGAAAAATTCTCATCCAAACCTTACCCTCTTTTTTTAGAACAATGGCAATAGCCTTTCTTGCCGCTTCTATTTGACGGCTAGTAAGCCATTTTTCTTCTAAAGATTTTAAACCAAAACTGCCAAAATCTAAAGCGGTTCCTCGACCCTCTATCTCGCGGAATCTTCCTCTTCCTTTTTGCGTTTTTCGATGTTTTACTTTTTTTGGCGCCAACATATCTATTCTCAATAATTTAAAAATTTATTTTTTTGGCTCTTCCTCATTTAATTTGTATATCCAGACTTTAATTCCCACTACTCCATAAGGGCAATGGGCTTCGCTAAATCCATAATCAATATCTGCCCGAATTGTTTGCTGGGGCAACTTTCCTTCTAAAAGCCACTCTTCTCTGGCGATTTCGTTGCCATCTAAGCGACCGGAAATCATAATTTTTGCCCCTCCTACATTTTTATGTTGAATAATCCTTGCCATATTTCTTTTCATCGCTAAGCGGTAAGGAATCCTTTTTTCAATGTCTTCAGCAATATTCTGAGCCATAATTTGGGCTGAGGTTTCCGGTCTTCTTATCTCTTCAATGGAAAGGCTTACTTTGTATTTATTGTTTAATAATTTAGAAATGCCTCTCTCAATTTTTGAAATTCCTTGCCCCCCTCTCCCAATTAACAATCCCGGCCTAGCAGTTTTAATTATAATTTTAATATTGTCAATTTTTCTTTCTATTTCGATATTTTCAATTCTTAATTCTTTTCCTCCTTTTAAAATAAACTGTCTTATCAGATAATCCTCTTTTAATAATTGAGGCATTTTTTTAAAATTTAACCAGCGGGAATTCCATTGATGTGTTATTCCTGTTCTGAAACTTTTTGGATTAGTATATTGAGCCATAACTGCTTTTATTTTTATCTTTTATCTTTTATTTTTTATTTTTTATTTTTTATTTTTCTTTAGATTGCTTTTCTTCTAAAAACTCTCTGTCTGGCTAAAACCGGAGTTTTAACCCTTTCTTTTTTTGTTTCTTCCTTAACGCCAGCCTTTCTTTCTTTTTTTGTTTCCTTTAATATCGTTTCTTTTGTTTTTTCCTCTTTCTCGCTTATTTCCTCTTTCTTTTCTTCTTTTTTAGCGCTTGGCGATTTTTCTTTTAAAATTAAGGTAATATGTGAACTTCTTTTTCTGATTTCATTAGCCACCCCTCTGGCTCTAGGCATATATCGTACAAGTGTCGGCCCCTGGTCAACTTTAATTTGGTAAACAAACAAATTATCGTAACTTAAGTTAAAATTATGTTCTGCATTTTTAATCGCTGACTTTAAGAGTTTTAAAATTTCTGGGCTCGGCCTTTTATTAGAAGACTTAAGTTGATATTCGGCTTCTTTAACGTCTAATCCCTTGATAAGGTTAGCGGTTAACCTAACTTTTCGGGGGCTCATTCTTAAATATTTTAAAGATGCTTTAACTTCCATAAATTGTACAAATTAAACCTTAATTTTAGTGACTTTAGTTTCTTCAGTCTTTGTTTCTCCTGTTTTAGACTCTAACGCTCGCTGCATTTTGCCGCCATGCTTTATAAATTTTCTCGTGGGAGAAAACTCTCCCAATCTATGGCCCACCATTTCTTCTTTTATTTCCACTCGAAGAAAATCTTTACCATTATGAACAGCAAAAACAAAACCAATCATCTCGGGTGTAATCATTGAATCTCGCGAATAGGTTTTGATTGGAGTTTTATCCCCTGCTTTTAACCGAGACAATTTCTTTAACAATTTTGAATCGACAAAAGGACCTTTTTTAACTGAACGTGCCATAAAAATTAATATTTTATCTTATTATTTTTTCTTTCTTCTTGCAATAATAAATTTATTAGAATATTTGTCTTTTTTCCTGGTTTTTCTACCGCCAGTGACATTGCCATAAATATCTTTTGGCCTTTTAGTTCCTCTCTGAGTTCTTCCTTCGCCTCCGCCATAAGGATGCTCCCGCGGATTCATTACTTTGCCTCTTACTGTTGGCCGAATCCCCTTTGCTCTCACCCTGCCAGCTTTACCATAACTAACTAAACTATGTTCAACATTGGAAAGTTGACCAATTGAAGCGAAGCAATTACTTAAAACTTTCCTTACCTCAGAAGAGGGCATTTTTAAATAAGTATAGTCTTCTTCTTGACCAGCGACTTGAACCGCTGTTCCGGCAGACCTGGCTAATTTTCCTCCTGTATTAGGCTGAATTTCAACATTATAAACCATTGTGCCAATAGGAATGTTTTTTAGCTTCATTCGATTACCTTCTTTAAGCGGAACACTATCGTCACAGACTATTTCATCTCCAACCTTCAGATTATTAGGCGCTAAAATATAGCGCCAATCCCCATCTTTATACGAAACTAAAGCAATAAAAGCGGAACGATTCGGGTCATATTCAATGCTTTTTACTATTCCTTTTACTTTCAGTTTTTCTTCCCCGAAAATAATTTCTCGATATAATCTTTTATTACCCCCTCCTTTATGGCGAACAGTCACTAACCCCTTTGTTCTTCCTTTTGCTTTTTTATTAAATGTTGTTAACGGCTTAAATGGCTCGTCTTTTGTTATCATCTGACGGTCTTCAACTGTATAATGTCTTCTTCCAGGAGTTGTTGGTTTATATCTTTTCATTATTTTTGACTTTTAAATTTTGACTTTTATTATATTTCTATCTTCTCTCCTTCTTTTAAAGTAACTATTGCTTTCTTTTTTGGTTGAAACCGCGAAACTTTTCGACCAAATCTCTTTTTTTCTCTTTTCGAAATAGTAAGATTAATTTTTTCCACTTTCACTTTATAAAATTTTTCAATTACTTTCTTAATCTCGTTTTTATTTACATCTTTTTCAACTTCAAATACGTATTGGTTTACCTTTTTTAAAGCCGTTGCTTTTTCACTCAAATAGGGCATAATTGAAATTGGCGTTTTGGACAAAAACAATGTTTTTGACCCAGTTGAAACTTTTTCCTGTTCCTTTTCTTGTATTTTCTCTGCTTCTTTTATTTCCTTCTTTTCTTCTTGTAAATTTTTATTCTTTTTTTGAAATATTCTAAAAGCGACCATATCTATTTAATAATTAATTTTTGCTCCAAAAGCGACAAAATATCTTTTTTCAATATCAAATATTTACAATTTAATAATTCTATTAAATCAATACTTTCTGCTGTCATTACTTTTAAGGAAGGTATATTTCGGCTGATTCTTTTAATTTCTTTATCTTTTGATTCTATCAAAAGAACTGTTTTTTTTAAAGGTTTGCCTTTTTCTTTCTTAATTAGATTATTCAAAAGAGAATAGACTTCTTTTGTTTTTAATTGTTCAATTTCCAGATTTTCCAAAATTATAATTTCTTTATCTTTTAATTTTTGGGAAAGAATCTGGCTTAAAGCGATTTTTTTTTCTTTTTTATTAATTTTCTTTTTAAAATTTCTTTCTTTTTGGCGGGGGCCAAAAGTTACTCCTCCTCCTTTCCATAATGGCGAACGAATAGAAGAATGACGTGCCCTGCCAGTTCCTTTTTGCGGCCAAGGTTTTCTACCGCCACCCCTTACTTCCGACCTATCTTTAGTTGAGGCAATCGGTTGTCGTTTATTTGACAATGTTTTTGTATAAATTTGATGAATAAAATGACTATTAAATTTCTGGCCGAAAATCTGGTCGTTTAATTCAATTTCTTTCGTTAGTTCTCCTTTTTGATTGTAAACTGATACTTTCATAAATTTTATTGACCTTGTATTAAAACTAAAGAACCCTTATGCCCTGGAATTGCCCCTTTAAAATAAAGAAGATTTTTTTCCTTATCTATTTTAATTATCGGCACATTTTTTAAAGTAATTCTTTTTAAACCTGTATGGCCTGCCATTTTTCTTCCTTTTGTCACATGCTGAGGGTGAGTAGCACCAATTGAACCTGGTGCTCGCAATCTATCTTTAGTGCCATGAGAAGCATCGCTGCCATGAAAACCGTATCTTTTGACCACCCCTTGAAAACCTTTACCTTTGCTAATTCCTATAACTTTCACTTTATCTCCTTCCTTAAAAACATCAACTTTAATCTCATCGCCAACTTTGACTTCTTTAATTAAATTCTCATCTATTTTAAATTCTTTTAGATAGCGGAAATTTCCTAAATCTTTCAAGTGACCCCTTAAAGGTTTATTTATATTCTTTTTTGTTCCATATCCTACTTGGGCTGCCGAATATCCATCCTTTTGAATAGTTTTTATTTGGGTAATTTTAACCGGTCCAGTTTTAACTACGGTTACTGGAATAACTTTTCCTTCCTCGTCAAATACTTCTGACATTTTTTCTTTTGTTCCTAAAATAATTTTCATACTAATGTAATTAAAACTCATTGAAAAACTGGGCTTGAGCCCAGTTTTCATTCCTTTTTCTTTTCTACATCTTTACCTCTATTTCCACTCCTGCTGGTAAACTCAAATTTGATAAGGCTTCAATTATTTTCTGGTTTGGATTAAGGATTTCTATTAGGCGCTTATGAATTCTCATTTCAAACTGTTCTCTCGCATCCTTTTTAATAAAGGTAGCACGATTTACTGTATAACGACGAGTTTCAGTTGGTAGAGGGATTGGGCCATTAGATTCCCCTCCCTGTCTTATAACTGCTTCAATAATCTGAGAACAAGAGTTATCCAAAATTCGATGGTCATAACCCTTAATTTTAATTCTAATCTTTGACTGAGCTTCAGTTTTTATCCTTTTAGAATCTGCCACAAATTAAATTTTAAATTTTTAATTTCTCAAATTATTTGCAGGAATTAAATGCATTTTATATTTCAATTACTAAATAAATTCCTATTTTATTATCTTTGTTACTACTCCGGCGCCGACAGTTCTTCCTCCTTCTCTAATAGCGAATCTTGAACCTTCATCTAAGGCAACCGGCACTATTAATTTCACTGTAAATTTAACATTATCGCCCGGCATTACCATTTCCACTCCTTCCGGTAAAGTAACTTCTCCGGTTACATCAGCGGTGCGAATATAAAATTGAGGTTTATAGCCAGTGAAAAACGGAGTGTGCCTGCCCCCTTCTTCTTTGGTCAAAATATATGCTTCTGCTTCAAATTCGGTATGGGGAGTAATTGAACCGGGCTTGGCAATTATTTGCCCCCTTCTTACATCTTCTTTTTTAGTTCCTCTCATTAGTAATCCGACATTATCCCCAGCCATTGCCTCATCCATGCTCTTATTGAACATCTCAATTCCCGTAACAACTGTTTTTATTGTCGGCCGATAACCTATAATTTCTACTTCATCATTAAGTTTTAATTTTCCTCTTTCTACTCTTCCGGTAACAACTGTTCCCCGACCCTCGATTGAGAAAATATCTTCTATTGGCATTAAAAATGGTTTATCTACATCTCGCACTGGATCTGGAAGATAAGTATCAATAGCGTTTAATAATTCTAAAATTGGTTTAACTGCTTCATCGTCTAAAGAAGTTGCTTCTAATGCTTTTAAAGCCGAACCCCGAATAACTGGCACTTCTTTGCCGGGAAAACCATGCTTTGTTAAAAGTTCTCTCACTTCTGTTTCCACTAAATCAATCATTTCTTTATCATCTACCATATCAACTTTATTTAAGAAAACAACCATTGCCGGCACGCCAACTTGTTTTGCTAAAAGAATGTGTTCATAAGTTTGAGGCATTGGACCATCAGCTGCAGAAACTACCAAAATCGCTCCATCCATCTGGGCAGAACCGGTAATCATATTTTTAATATAATCAATATGCCCCGGGCAATCAATATGAGCATAATGCCTCTTATCAGTTTCGTATTCTGAATGATGAACATTAATGGTAATGCCCCGATTTTTTTCTTCAGGCGCATTATCAATTTCATTAACATTTAAACTTCTTTTCGCTAAACCCTTCAAATAAAGAACATGGGAAATAGCAGCGGTCAAAGTGGTTTTGCCATGATCAATATGACCAATCGTTCCAATATTCATATGGGGCTTAGTTCTCACAAATTTTTCTTTTTCTGCCATATTATTTTTTTTATTTTTTTTCCCTTACATGAAAAAGATTGGTTTTTTTTATGTAAGAGGTTTTTAATTCTTTTTAAAACGACCTTAATTTATATTATTTAATTTATATTATCTTAAAGCATTTATTAAAAAAAGTCAAATTTTAAAACTATTTTTTACCTTCAATAATTTGCTGACTAACATTTGGAGGCACTTCCTCGTAGTGATCAAATTCCATAGTAAAAGTTCCTCTTCCCTCGGTCATTGAGCGTAATTTTGTGGCATAACCGAACATTTCTCCCAAAGGAACCATTGCATCAATCACTTTCATCATCCCCCTTTCATACATTTCATTTATCTTTCCTCTTTTTGCCGATAAATCCCCAATAACGTCGCCTAAAAATTGCTCTGGAATAACAACTTCAACTTTCATAATCGGCTCTATAAGCACTGGTTTTGCTCTTTTTGCTCCATCCTGAAAAGCCATTGAACCGGCAATCTTAAAAGCAAAATCAGAAGAATCAACTTCATGAAATGAACCATCATATAAAGTAACCCTTACATCGGTCACTGGATAACCGGCAATAATTCCTTTTTCCATTGCCTCCTTTACTCCTTTTTCTACTGCCGGAATAAATTCTTGAGGAATAATTCCGCCTTTAATTCGGTTAACAAATTCAAAACCCTTTCCTCTTTCAAGCGGTTCTATTTTAAGCCAAACATGACCATATTGACCACGACCGCCAGATTGACGAATATATTTCCCTTCGCTTTCAACTTCGCTTCTAACTGTTTCTTTATAGGCGACCTGAGGTTTACCAGTCTTTACATTTACATTGAATTCCCTTTTCATCCTATCAACCAAAACCTCAAGGTGAAGTTCACCCATGCCAGAAATAATTGTCTCAAGCGTCTCTTGATCTGTTTTTACTTGAAAAGTCGGGTCCTCTTCAGAAAGTTTTTTCAAAACTAAACTCATTTTTTCCTGATCTGCTTTTGTTTCTGGTTCAACTTTCATTGAAATCACTGGCTCAGGAAAACTAATTTTTTCTAAAATAATTGGATTATTGGGGTCGCATAAAGTATCTCCAGTCATTGTTTCTTTTAAACCGACAGTGGCAGCAATATCGCCGGCCTCAATTTCTTCAATTTCTTCACGATGATTGGCATGCATTCTTAATAGCCTTCCAATTCTTTCTTGAGAATTTTTAGTGGCGTTTAAAACATAATTTCCTTTTTTAAATTGGCCGGAGTAAACTCTAAAATAAGTTAAAACGCCTACATAAGGATCGGCTGAGGCTTTAAAAACCAAAGCAGCGAATGGTTCAGAAACCGAAGGTTTTCTAGTAATTTTTTCCCCGGTTTTCGGGTCAGTTCCTTCAACCGCCTCTAAATCAATCGGCGATGGTAAATACTCAACAATCGCATCAATTACTGGTTGAACTCCTTTATTTCTAAAAGAAGCGCCAGTTAAAACTGGGACAATCTTTCCTTCAATTGTCGTTTTTCTTAAAATTTTTCTTAATTCTTCTTCAGTTGGTTCTTGACCCTCAAAAAATTTATGCATCAAAGTTTCATCTTCGGCGCTTATTTTTTCAATTAATTCTTTGTGCCATTTTAAAGCCGATTCTTTTAAGTTTTCCGGAATTTCTTTCAAGACAATCTTTTCTCCGTTATCCCCTTCAAAATAAACCGCCTTCATTAAAATTAAATCAATTATTCCTTCTAATTTATCTTCCGCTCCAATCGGAATATTAATAGGCTGGGCATTTATTGTTAATCTCTCTCTAATTGTTTTTAAACTAAATTCAAAATTAGCGCCAATCCTATCCATTTTATTAATATAACACATTCGCGGAACTTTAAACTTGTCTGCCTGATGCCAAACTGTCTCTGACTGGGGTTCTACTCCCTGAACGCCATCAAAAATCACTACTGCCCCGTCCAAAACTCTTAAAGAGCGCTGGACCTCGGCAGTAAAATCAATATGACCAGGAGTATCAATAATATTGATTCTTGTTTTATAACTGTTATCATTTCCTCTATAAGTTGGAATCCAAAAACAAGTCGTCGCCGCAGAAGTAATAGTAATTCCTCTTTCTCTTTCCTGCGGCATCCAATCCATCACTGTTGTTCCTTCGTCTATATCTCCTATTTTGTGAGAAATGCCAGTATAATACAAAACCCGCTCGGTAGTCGTAGTTTTACCAGCATCAATATGAGCAATAAAACCAATATTCCTAATTTTATCTATAGGATATTTTCCCATGATTTATTTCCTCTATAGTCTTCTCGCCAAAGAAGCAAAGGCTTTATTGGCTTCGGCCATTCTTTCAGTGTCGGCTTTCTTTTTGATTGCCAACCCTTCGTTTTGATAAGCAGCGATTAATTCCTCGGCTAATTTTTCCGCCATTGGTTTTCCTTTTTTCGCCCTACTAAATTGAATAATCCACTTAGAGGCCAAAGTAGTTTTACGATAATCCGGCACTGGTCGAGGAATCTGGTAATTGGCGCCGCCAATTCTTCTTGTTATTAGTTCCAATTCAGGTGAAGCATTTTCAATTGCTATTTTAAAAACACTGACAGGATCTTTTTTTGTTTTTTCTTTAATGATATCTAAAGCTTTATACATTACTTTTTGTGCCATTGTCTTTTTTCCATCCTTCATTAAATAGTTAATAAACCTTGTGACTGAGGGTTCTTTATAAACCAAATCGGGTTCGTATTCTTTTTCTTGCCTGTGTTTTCTCCGCATAATTTTAAAGAATTATGAATTTTGAATTTTTTCTAATGAATTTCTATTTATTTTTCTTTACTCCGTATTTGCTCCTTTGCTGTTTTCTGTTCTCCACTCCCGCCGTGTCATATTTTCCCCTTACAATATGATATCTTACTCCTGGTAAATCCTTAACCCTGCCCCCTCTTACTAAAACAATAGAATGTTCTTGCAAATTATGACCCTCGCCTGGAATATAAGCAGTAATTTCTTGGCCATTAGACAATCTTACTCTCGCAACTTTTCTTAAAGCAGAGTTTGGCTTCTTGGGGGTAGTGGTGAAAACCCTGACGCAAACTCCTTTTTTAAAAGATGAAGGAAAATCTTTTGGTCTATTTTTTTTCACATTAAAACCAAAAGAAAGAGCAACTGCTTTGCTCTTTTTTATAATAGGTTTTCTTCCTTTTCTAATCAACTGCGTTAATGTTGGCATTTGAATAATTACTT
>DAOOKJ010000004.1:0-46423 GCA_035385585.1 Minisyncoccota bacterium
TTATCTTTTATCTTTTATTTATTATCTTTTATTTATTTTCCCTCCTGTAGTTTAACGGATAAAACATAGGCCTCCGGAGCCTAAAATCGAGGTTCGATTCCTCGCAGGAGGACAAATTCTTATGAGAATTATTGCTGATTTCCATATTCATTCAAAATATTCAAGGGCCACTTCCAGAGAAATGGAGATTGCAAATCTCGCTTTTAAGGCTCAAAAAAAAGGCATAAATGTAATTGGTACTGGCGATTTTACTCATCCCGAATGGTTTGAAGAATTAAAAAATAAATTAGAGCCAGCAGAAGAAGGATTGTATAAAATAAAACCTCAGTTTGTAACTCCTCAGTTGCAAAATATCAGAACAAGATTTGTCATTTCTGGGGAGATTTCCAACATTTACCAACGGCATGGCAAAACAAGGAGGGTTCACAATCTTATAGTTTTACCCTCTCTGGAATCAGCAGAAAAAATTAATAAAGTTTTATCTTGGCAGGGAAATCTTAAATCAGATGGCCGGCCGATTCTAGGTATGGATTCAGAAGAATTGTTAAAAATTGTTTTTGAGGCCGAGCCAATGGCAATGTTTATTCCAGCCCATATCTGGACCCCATGGTTTTCGGTTTTTGGCTCAATGTCTGGTTTTGATTCTTTAGAAGAAGCATTTGGTGAAAATAAAAAGTATTTATCAGCGCTTGAGACTGGTTTAAGCAGCGACCCTAAAATGAATTGGCGGTTATCTAGTTTGGATAAATTTAGTTTAGTTTCAAATTCAGATGCTCATTCTTTGGATAAATTAGGCAGAGAGGCGAATGTTTTTGAATCTGATTTAAGCTATTTTACAATTAGGCAAGCGATTTTAAACAAAGACCCTCAAAAGTTTTTATTTACGATTGAGTTTTTCCCGGAAGAGGGTAAATATCATTGGGATGGTCATCGTCTTTGTGGCATAAAAACTTCTCCCTCTGAAACAAAAAAGTTAAACGGAATCTGTCCAAAATGCAACCGGCCTTTAACTTTAGGAGTTTTGTATCGGGTTGAAGAATTGGCAGACAGGGTTGAAGGAGATATTCCTCAAAATGTTGTTCCTTATAAAAGCTTGGTTCCTTTAAAAGAAATAATTGCCGATGTTTTAGGTTTAGGGGTAACTACTAAAGCCGTTGAAGAAAGTTATGAGCGTTTAATTAATGTTTTTGATAATGAATTCAATATTTTGCTCAATGTTTCGTTGGAAGAAATTGCGGAAATTACAACCCCCGAGATTATGGAAGGAATTAAAAGAGTGAGAGAGAGAAAAATAGATATTGAACCTGGTTACGATGGCGAGTTCGGCAAGATAAAAATATTTAACGAGGAAGAAAAAGAACAAACTCTCAAAAAACCTGAACCAAAAGCACTCTTCTAATTGCAAGAATATTTAAGCAGTATTGGGGTAGATAGATTCAAACTATTTCAAAAAACGAAAAATTTTGGTAGAATGTACCCAAGGATATGTTCTTGTTTTATTTTTTAAAAAGGATTGTTTTTTACCTTTTCAACTTTTTAGACACTTATTATCTTGGCGGTTTTCATTTTTTCTTTGATTTATACCAAAATTTTATTTACCAAATAGAAAAAAAGTTGGGCTTTTTTGTCCATCTAAAAAATTTAACTACTCCTTTATGGTCCATCTATTCACTGCCCGCTTATATCATAAGTATTCCGGTTAGAATTTTTAAAGTTTTAATTAGCGGTTTCATCTTAATTTTTCTTTCTGTTGTATTCTGTTTAATATGTTGCGGCTGGGCGATTTTCCCGGTTTATTTAGTTTTAAAAACCATTTCCCCTTAATTCTTTCTATAATTTGATGGCTAAAATTCTTAAAATTTCTACCGCCTCCGAGAAAGAAATAATTTTAAAAGATGATTATTTCTTTTTATCTGCTTTAAATCGTTATTTATTCAAGATACTTTTTACTGTTTTTCTTATTCTAGGCTTGATTTTTTCTTTAGCTTTGATTTTTTTGATTGGTGGTCGTTGGCTATATTTAGGGATTCTTCTTTTCCTTTTTTTTGTTTTTGTTTCTTTTAAGAAAAACCTTTCTGATTATTCATTGAGAAAAATCTCAAAAAGAACAAAAGTAATTAACCTTAGCAATTATCTATCTTTATCACTAAAAGACTTTTTGCTTCAAACTAAAGATTTTGCTTTTAAAAATAAAATTTCTTATCCTTTGTCTCTTCTTTATTTACTTCTTTCAGATAGAGATATTGGCGAGTGTTTGTACCGAATAGACATTACCCAAGACAATTTAAGGGAATTATTGGAAAAAATTTTGGAAAATAAGACAAATTCAAATTTAGGCGATTTTTTGGAATTTTTAAGAAAAATTCTTCATGGTGCTTTTTATGAGGCTATAGAATTAAAGGCAGAATCTATATCTAAAGAAAGTTTATTTTTAGCCCTTTTCTCTTTAAACGACCCCTTGATAGAAAAAATTTTTAATTACGGCCATTTAGAAAAAAACGATTTATCGGTTGCTTTTGTTTTAAATAGTTTGTCAAAAAAGAAGGGAATCCAGGTGATAAGCGGTTTGAGCGATCTTAAAAGAGAACCATTTCGGGTTCAAAAAGTAAAGGTTAATAAAGCTCTCACCTCTCGACCCACCCCAACTCTGGACAAGTATGTAGTTGATTTCACCCAATTGGCCAAAGATTTAAAAATCGGAATAATGATTGGCCATGAAGAAGAATATGAAAGTTTAATCAATTTATTGAGCCGGCCTGATAAAAAAAATGTTTTAATGGTGGGACCTTCAGGGGTTGGAAAAGAAACGATTGTTTCTTATTTTGCATATAATTTAGTAAGAGATAATGTTCCGCCTGCCTTAAGGGACTCCCGTCTTTATTCTTTGTCATTAGTTTCTTTGTTTAGAGAAGCAGATAGGCCAGAAGAAATTTTTAATACCCTATCCCTTATTAGCAAGGAAATAGAACTTAACCAAGATATTATTTTATATCTACCTGATTTTGAAACTTTTAAGATGACCACGCAGGAGACAGCGGGACTGTCGGCTTTAGACATTATAAAACCGATTATTCTTTCTTCAACTATTCCAGTGATTGCGGCAACAACTCCTGATAATTATTATAAATATTTAGAAAATGATTCTTCAATTTTAGAAAATTTTTCAGTTTTAAGGGTGAAAGAAATTACCCCCCTGCAGGCAATTAAAGTTTTATCTTTTCGGACATTAGAATGGGAAAAGAAATCTAAAATTAAAATCAGTTATAAAGCCATCAAAAGAGCGGTTAATTTGGCGACAAGGTTCTATCCTAATATACCTCTTCCAACTTCTGCTCAAAATATTTTAGCCGAAGCCTTTGAGGGCGCTAAAAGAAAAAATGAGAAAATTTTATTAGAACAAAATGTTGTTGAGTTAGTCAGTGTCAAAACTGGTATTCCCTTAGAAATTTCAGAGCAAAAGGAAAAAGAAAAACTGCTTGATTTAGAAAATATTATCCACCGCTATTTGATTAATCAGGAGGAAGCAGTTAAATTAGTAGCCAGCGCCCTGCGACAGTATCGGGCGGGCTTAGCAAGCGAAAAAAAACCAATCGCGGTTTTTCTTTTTGTTGGACCAACCGGAGTTGGAAAAACTGAATTAGCGAAAACTTTAGCCAAAGTTTATTTTGGCAGTGAAAAAAATATGGTTCGTTTTGATATGGCTCAATATCAGGATAGAAAAAGCGTTTATTATTTCATTGGCGACCCTGAAGGAAAAATGAGCGGCGAGCTAACCGAGGCAGTTAAAAATAACCCCTTTTCTTTAATTCTTTTGGACGAATTTGAAAAAGCGCACCCAGAGGTTTTAAATCTTTTTCTTTCTCTCTTTGATGAGGGAAGATTAACAGATAATATCGGTCAAGTTATCGATTTTACTCACACCATTATTATTGCCACTTCTAATGCCTTATCGGAGTTTATCATTGAAGAATTAGATAAAAAAACTAATTTTAAAGAAATAACCAAAAGATTAAAAAAGAAATTAGTTGCTTTTTTTAAACCAGAACTTTTAAACCGCTTTGACGAAGTGGTGGTTTTTAAACCATTATCTCCAAGTTACTTAAAAGAAATTGTTAAATTAAAATTAACTGAATTAGAAAGCTCTTTAAATTTTTCTAAAAAGATAGAAATTAATTTTTCTCAGGAAGTGATTCAAAAAATCGCTCAGTTAGGCTATAATCCTTTTTTTGGCGCCAGACCGCTCAATTCTGTCATTAGGCATTACATTAAAGAGCCGCTGGCTCAAATTATTCTTCAGGATAAAGTTAAAGAGGGTGATAAAATAAATTTTATTTTAGAAAATAACAAGATTAAAATTTCTACAGAATAAAACTAATTATTTTAATAACTATGACAATAATAAGAAATCTTTTTCGGGAAAAATTAAATCCAGTCACAAGGAACCTATTGATTCTCAATATTTTAAATATTAGCGGCTGGGCTTTCGTTAATCCTATTTTTGCAATTTTTGTTTTGAATCGCATAGAGGCAGCAACGATTAAAACTGTTGGAATGCTATATTTTCTTTATTGGATAATTAAGGCAATTCTTCAACTTTTTATTTCTGATTATTTAGACAGAGTAAAAGGGGAAGCCGATGATTTTTTTGCCTTGCTAGTTGGTCAATTTTTAAATACTTTAGTACCGATTCTTCTAATGTTTGCTCATAATGTTTTGGAAGTTTACATTATTTTTATTATTTATGGCATTGGAGACGCAATGGCTGTTCCTTCTTGGAATTCTTTATTTACTCGGCATATTAATCAAAAAAGAATCAGTTTTGAATGGGCCCTGAATTCCACTGGTTTTAATTTGGGCTCTGCTTTTGCTATTCTAGCTGGTTCATCTCTAGCTACTCTTTTTGGTTTCCCCATTGTCTTCTTTGTTGTGTTTCTTTGCCAACTAATTGGTTTAATTTTGCTAGTTTTGATAAGGCATCACTTTATTGGTAAGAAAAAGGAAGCAATTGATTATTTTGTTACCTTGAAATCATAGTATATGAAACCAGAAATTTCAGCCGGAATTTTAATTTTTAGAAAAACAGATAAAGGAAGGGAGTATCTTCTTCTTCATTATCCCTCACTAAAGGAGGGCAAAGATTATTGGGAATTTCCCAAGGGTCATCTTGAAGGCAAAGAAAAGCCGGAAGAAGCGGCGATAAGAGAATTGGAAGAAGAAACTGGCTTAAAAATTAAAAAATTAATCCCTGGTTTTAAAAAGAAAATTAAATATTTTTTTAGAAAAGATAATCAGATAATTTTTAAAATAGTTTATTATTTTTTAGCTGAAACCGAGGATAAAAAAGTAAAAATTTCTTCAGAACACTTAGGTTTCCAATGGCTAAATCCAGATAAGGCAAAGAAATTAGTAAAATTTAAAAATAGCCGCCAATTGATTGAAGAAGCGGAATCGTTTTTGGCGGCTGTTAAATAAATTGCCTTATTTTATTATTGCTGTTGTAATTTCTTTGAATATATGAGGATGTTTTTCTGCTAATTCTGCCAAAATTTTTCTGTCTAAGATGATGTTTTGTTGTTTAAGTTTAGAAATAAATTGATTATAAGTTAAGCCGGTTTCTCGTGAGGCAGCGTTAATTTTTACTGTCCAAAGATTTCTTTTTTCTCTTTTTTTTCTTTTGCGGTCCTTAAAAGCATGGCTCCACGAATGAACTAATGCTTCATTTGCTTGGCGATATTTAGATTTTCTTCCATATTTAAAACCTTTGGTATATTTTATTACCTTTTTTTTCCTTTTTTTAGACATTACCCCACCTTTTACTCTAGTCATAAAATTTAGTGATAAATTTTAAGAATATCTTTTTTAAGATTTGAAGCCGAGACTAAACTTCGTTTAGCCCTTTTTACTTTACTTTTCTTTTTTGCTTGATTGTGGCCAAGATGTGATTGCCTTCTTAGCATCTTTCCTTTTTTTGTTATTTTTACTCTTGCTTCTATTAAATTTTTGCCCATTTTTTTCATAAAAAACTAAATTTTTCTAATAGACATTATAAATCCCATTGGAATTTTTTTCAGAGGCTGGGTGAAACTTATTGGTGTTTTAAGACAATTTATGAAATCTTTCATTTTTTTTTCTGCTAGATCAGGATGAGCTTTTTCTCTTCCTCTGAGCCTCATCTCTATTGTTACTGGCCTATTTTCCTCTAGAAATTCATCAACTTTTTTGGCTTTTGTTTGAATATCATGAATTCCTTCATTAAAACCCAACCTAATGATTTTTGGCAGGTTTTGTTTTTCTTTTAATTTTAACTTTTTTATTTTTTTTTCTTGAAGATATTTTAATTTATTTCTATCTCCTAGTTGGTAAACTGGAGGGATAGTTTTTTTAGTTTTTATGACTAAATCTAGATTTTTCTCTCTCGCCAATTCAAGAGCCTCCTTAAAAGAAAGAAGGCCAACAAATTTACCATTTTCATCAATTAATCTAATTTCAGAATTTTCCGATAAAGACATTTTGATTTAGGAATAAACTATTAACCCCGCATTTATAAAAGATAAATTTTATCCCGCACCTTTAGAAAATTGATTGTATCGAATATGTCTTTAGCCTTTATCTCCTAAAAGGGCGGGATAAAAAAAGGTAAAATTATCTTAGAATTTTAGAGCAAATTCTATTTTTTATTTTAAAGAGTTTTGGCAAAACCAATCTTTTATAAGTGCGGGGTGGAGATGGCGAGAGTTGAACTCGCGTCTAGAAAGTTCTTTTTTATAACTCGACAAGCTTGGTTCAATTTTTATAGTTCTTATAAAAGGAAGAATTGAACAAACCTTTTTTATAAGACTGCCTTAAAGGTTTCGTTAGAAAGAACAAGGCAGATTTCTTTCTGACTAATCTCGGCTGTTTAAGCCTTTTGGTTTACCGAGAATGAGCCAAAAGACTTCTCTAAAATAGAGAAACTTTGCCTACCCGTTAGGCATAGGCAAAGCTGTAATTTCTTGTGGCATTTAAAGCCGCTTTGGTTATTTTAAGAGGTAACAAAGCTTCCTCTGCTTGCATATAAAAAAGAATTCTTTCTATCGAAGCCCGACATCCCCGAGATTTTTTTTAGCTCTTTCTATTCTTTTTAATGCTTCTCTTTTTTTGATTTTTTCTCTTTTGTCAAAACGATGTTTGCCTTTTGCCAAGGCAAATTCTAATTTAATTAAACCATTCTTATTATACACCTTTAAGGGGATTAAAGTCAACCCCGCACCTTTTTGTTTTATTTTTGATGAAAGAGAATTGATTTCGTTTTTTTTGAGAAGAATTTTTCGGCTCCTTTTTGGCTGGTAATTCAAAGAAATATTTTTCGGTTGATATGGAGAAACCTCGGAATTTAAAAGATACACATCGTTGTTTCTAAGAATTACATAAGAGCCAGTAAGATTCATTTTCTTGTTTTTGATTGCCTTGACTTCATTTCCTTTTAACACTAATCCTCCTTCAAATCTTTGAAGGATTTCATAATCATAAAAAACCCTTTTGTTTTCTGCTAAAATTTCCATTCTTTAATTTTAGCAGAAAATTTGGTAAACTTAAAATACTATGGAAGAAGTAATAAAGGAGTTAATCAATAAAGCAATTACAAGAATTCAGTCAAAATACCAATTTGAATTCGAAAAGAATGAGATTGAAGTTTTTTTAACCGGAGACGACAAGTTAGGGGATTATACCTCCAATATTAGTTTTGGATTGGCTAAAAAAATACTCAATAATCCTTTAAAGATAGCCGAGGAGATCACCCTTTTAATCAACAGTTTTCCCGAAACAAACTATTATTTTCAGAAAGTAGAAGCAACAAATGGTTTTGTTAATTTTTTTCTTTCTTTTAAAGTTTTAGAAGAAGAAATTTCAGATGTTTTAAAAAGCGGTTCAAAATACGGCCAGAGGAAAATTTTTCCCAGAAAAACCGTAGTTATTGATTATTCTTCTCCCAATATAGCCAAATCTTTTGGTATCGGTCATTTGCGTTCAACAATTATTGGTCAATCTTTATATAATCTTTATAGATTTTTAGGCTGGAAAGTAATTGGAGACAATCATCTGGGCGATTGGGGAACGCAATTTGGTAAATTAATTTATCAGATTGAAAATGAACTTTTAAAAGGAAAAAATCAAAAAGAAAAGAAGGAAATTTTAGAAAGTTTGACAATTGACAAATTAGAATCCTTATATGTTGATTTTCACAGCTTGGTTAAAGATAATCCACAACTAGAAGAAGAGGCGAGAAAATGGTTTAAAAAATTAGAAGAAAAAGACAGAGAAGCATTAAGAATATGGAAAACCTGTGTGAATGTCAGTCTAAAAGAGTTTAATAGAATTTATAAACTTTTAGATGTCAAATTTGATGTTAGTTTAGGAGAGAGTTTTTATGAAGACAAAATGAAGAAAGTTTTGGAAGAATTGAAAGAGAAGAATTTAATAGAAGAAAGTCAAAATGCTTTAATTATCAATTTTAAAGGAAAGTTGCCACCGGTTTTAGTGCTGAAAAGTGATAAAGCTACGACTTATTTTTTAAGAGATTTAGCCACCTTAAAATACCGTTTGGAAAAATGGCGACCGTCACTGATAATATACGAAGTGGGGATAGATCAAACCCTTTATTTTGAGCAACTTTTTGAAGCAGCGGAAATGTTAAACTGGACAAAGGGTGTTAGATTAGTTCATATTGGTCATGGTTTAATTCGCTGGCCGTGGGGTAAATTTTCCACTCGTAAAGGCGAAACTATTCATTTAGAAGAAGTATTAAATCTTGCGATTTCAAAAGCCAAGGGGATTATTGATAAATCAGAGACAAAAAGAAATTTATCAGAAAAAGAAAAAGAATCAGCAGCCAGAAAGATAGGGATTAGTGCGGTAAAATATAATATCTTATCTTATCATTATAAAAGCGATATCATTTTTGATTGGGAGAAAATTTTGAATTTAGAAGGCAATTCTGGCCCCTATCTTCAATATACCTTGGTAAGGTGTTTAAGTATTTTAGATAAGGCGGAACATTTAAAGTTGAAGGAATCTTTATCTTTTAACCCGAATCATCTGGAATATTTGATTTGCCGCCAGATTGCTATCTTTAAATCGACTCTTGATTTAGTCCAGGAAAAGAATTCTCTTAACCTCTTAACCGATTACGCCTATAAACTTGCGTCTTTGTACAATCTTTTTTATCAAAAGTACCAAATTTTAAAAGCAGAAAGCAAGGAAGAGATGCTTTTTCGTTTAAAATTAACTCAGGCTACTAGCCAAATCCTTAAAATAGTTTTTAAAATTTTGGGTTTGGATATTTTAACTAAAATGTAGTATTATTTAAGGCATTTATTATTATGAGAGAAAATATTGCTGAAAACGAAGAAACAATTTTAAATTTTTGGAAGAAAAACAAAATTTTCAAGAAAACCTTAAAGAGTTATAACAAAAAAAGGCCATTTGTTTTTTATGAAGGACCGCCAACAGCCAACGGCTTGCCTGGTATTCATCATATTTTAAGTCGCTCTTTTAAAGATTTAGTTTGCCGTTATAAAACAATGTGTGGATTCTATGTTGAAAGAAAAGCTGGTTGGGATACCCATGGTTTGCCAGTTGAGATTGAAGTTGAAAAAGAATTGGGTTTTACAAATAAGACTCAAATAGAAGAATATGGGATTAATAGATTTAACGAGAGGGCTAAGGAATCAGTTTGGCGTTATAAGAAAGAATGGGAAAAAAGTACAGAAAAGATGGGTTATTTCATTGATCTAGAAAATCCCTACATTACCCTTGATCCTCGGTATATGGAAACGGTTTTTTGGATTATAAAACAGATAGATAAAAGAGGGTTACTTTATAAAGATTATAAAGTTCTTCCTTTTTGTCCGCGTTGTTCGACGCCCCTGTCAAGTCATGAAGTGTCTCAAGGATATAAGACAGTCCAAGACCCTTCAGTTTATATCAAATTTTTAGTTTTAAATCCTTCAAGATTGAAACTTAATTTAAATTTTAACAATAATTTGTTTTTGCTTGTTTGGACCACTACTCCTTGGACATTACCAGCTAATACTGCCATTGCCATAAATCCTAAATTACAATATAAAATTTTATTGGATAAAGAAAAACAACAATATTTTATTAGTTATAATATTCCTGATAAAAATTTAGAGTTAATTCAAGAAATTGAAGGCCATAAATTAATTGGTTTAAAATATCAACCTCTCTACTGTTATTCTTTAGAAACAGAAACCAAAAAAGTTTATGAGGTTGTTGATGGCAATTTTATCTCCCTAGAAGAAGGAACAGGGTTAGTTCATATTGCTCCAGCCTTTGGTCAGGAAGATATGGAGTTGTCCCGTAAAAAGAATTTGCTAATGATTAAAAATATTGATGATAAAGGTTATTTTGTCAATTTTCCCAATGAACTTCCAGGAATAAAAGATAAATTTTTTAAAGAAGCCGATTTTTTGATTTTCAATAATTTGATAAAAAGAAATTTACTTTATAAAGGAGATTTAAAGGGCGTTCTTCATGAATATCCTTTTTGTTGGCGTTGTCAAACTCCCTTAATTTATTATGCTTTTGAAGCTTGGTATATAAAAGTTTCCAAAATCAAAAAAGATTTAATTAAAAACAATAAAGAAATAAACTGGGTTCCATCTCATATTAAAGAAGGAAGATTCGGCCAGTGGCTAAAAGAAGCAAAAGATTGGGCTTTATCAAGAAATCGCTACTGGGGAACACCGTTGCCAGTGTGGGAATGTGAGAAATGCAGTTATTTTAAGGTAATTGGTTCAATTAAAGAACTAGGAACAAAACCTTTAAATGAAAAGGATGAGTTGGATTTACACCGAGATTATATTGATAGAATTACTTTTAAATGTCCAAAATGTGGCGGTTTAATGAAAAGAAGAAAAGAAGTAATAGATTGTTGGTTCGACTCTGGCTCGATGCCGTACGCCCAGGTTCATTTTCCTTTTAATTTAATAAAAAATAAAAAAGTTGATCCTATAGAAATTGATTACAAAAAGTGCATTTCAAAAATTCCTTTTCCGGCTGATTTTATTTGTGAAGGAGTTGACCAAACGCGCGGCTGGTTTTATACCCTATTAGTTATTTCTACCTTATTAGGGTTGGGACCGGCGTATAAAAACGTGATTTCTTTGGGTTTGGTTTTAGATAAAAAAGGAGAAAAGATGTCTAAATCAAAAGGCAATATAGTTGAGCCGGAGAAAGTGTTAGAAAAATATGGTGCTGACGCCTTGCGTTGGTATTTTTTCTCCATTAACTCTGCCGGTGAAGAAAAAAGATTTAATGAAGAAGATATTGGTATTTATCAAAGAAGAACCCTTTTACCTTTAAAAAATAGTTTTATTTTTTATTCAAATTACGCTTGTAAAAAGGAAGACAATTTGTCAAATTTAACTCTTTTAAATTGGTGGATTTTGTCAAGGTTGGAAGAAACTAAAAAGAAAGTGATCAGTTATTTAGACAGATATTTAATTTTTGAAGCAACCAAAGAAATAGATAGTTTCATTGATGATTTATCTCGCTGGTACATTAGACGCGAGCGGAAAGTTTTTCAAAAACAAGAGCCTAAAAAAGAATGGATTCAAAGTTCAACAGTTTTAAGAAAGGTTCTAAAAGAATTAGTTTTAATGATGGCTCCTTTTACTCCCTTTTTAACCGAAGAAATCTGGCAAAAAATTAAAAATAAAAAAGATAAAGAAAGTGTTCATTTATCTTGTTATCCTTCTTATAATTCTAAAGCTTTCAATAAAAAGATTATAGGTTTAATGGAAGAAGTAAGATATTTTGCTAATTTAGGTTTATCTTTAAGAAAAAAATTTCAAATTAAGGTTCGTCAACCATTGAAATCATTAAAGATTAGAAATACATCCTCTAAAATTAAAAAATATCCAGAACTATTAGAACTATTGAAAGATGAAATCAATGTCAAAGAAATTATTTTTGACTCCCAGCTTAAAGAAGAGGCAGAATTAGACACTACTTTAACTCTTGAGTTAATAGAAGAGGGAATTGTTAGGGAATTGATTAGACAAATACAGGAGCAAAGAAAAATTTTAGGCTTAACTCCAAAAAAGAAAATTATTTTAAATTTTATCGGAAAAGATGAAGAATTAAAAAAAATTATTTTAAAGAATAAAATCAAAATCCAAGAAGAAACTTCTAGTAAAGAAATAATTATTGTTGCAAAAGAAACAACAGAGAAAGAGTACCGAAAAATAGAGATTGGAGAAAATAAAGAAATTTGGCTAAAAATTATTTTGAAAGAGGAGAAAAAAGAACTTTGAGTTTGACTTTTTTCTGTTTTTATTTTACTTTTTGATTAAAACCTGATACAATTTAAAGATAAAAATTATTTTGTCTGCCCCAATATGCTCTCGACCTAATGGCTTTCGCTTCGCTCAAGAGAAAGCCTGTCAGGCTTGCGAGGTTTGCTTCAGCAGTATTGAGGCAGATTTAAAAACAAAATCTTACTTTGTATTAAAAAAATTGATATGGGTCTTCCAGCGCGTCATCATTCAAAATCAAGAAGAGATAAAGGCAGATCTCATCTGGCCTTAAAGCAAAATTTATTTGTTAAATGTTCCCATTGCGGAAGGAAAATTTTGCCTCACCGAGTCTGTCCTTATTGCGGCTATTATAAAGAAAAAGAATATCTTGATGTATTTAAGGGTTTAAATAAGAAAGAAAGAAAGAAAAAGGCAAAAGAACTAAAAAAAGAGGAACCGGTTTAAAATTTTTATGAGCGCTCGTCATTTATCACGTTCTTTAGTTCTTCAAACTCTTTTTGAGTGGGATTTTTATCAGAGTAGGAAAATAAACAGAAGGAATGATATAAAAGAAATTTTTAAACGGAATTTAGAAACCATTGGCAGTGGCTTGTCTGATATTGAATATCCAAAACAATTGCTTGAAGGGATATTAAATCATTTAGACGAGATAAATCAACTTATTAGCGAAGGGGCGCCAGAGTGGCCCTTAAAGCAAATTAATATCATTGACCGCAATGTTTTAAGAATTGGGGTTTATGAATTGCTTTTTGCCGATAAAAAAGAAGTTCCCCCAAAAGTTGCCATCGATGAGGCAGTGGAGTTAGCAAAGGTGTTTGGTGGCGACTCTTCAAAACGATTTGTGAACGGTGTTTTAGGAACAATTTATCACCAAATAGAAGAAGTACAAAAAAAGTAATACTGTTTATGAAAAATTCTTTTTCTGAATTAGAAAAAAAATTAAAAGTTAAATTCGATAATTTAGATTATTTAAAAGAAGCTTTAACTCATCGGTCTTATTTAAATGAAAACAATGATTGGCCTTATGGAAATAATGAAAGGTTAGAATTTTTAGGCGATGCTGTTTTAGAGTTGGTTGTTTCTGATTTTTTATATAAAAATTATCCGGATTTGAAAGAAGGAGAAATGACGACTTTAAGGGCTAGTTTAGCAAATACCGTTTCTCTACTTGAAAGTGCCAATAAATTGAAGCTTAAAGATTATCTTTTGCTTTCCAAGGGAGAAGCAAAAAACCTTTCTTCGAATTCTAATATTTTAGCTAATACTTTTGAGGCGATAATTGGCGCTATTTATTTAGATCAAGGGTACGAGGCAGCTGCAAAGTTTATTAAAGAGCATATTTTATCCAAGTTGCAATTAATTACTTCAGTTCAATCATTGAAAGATCCGAAGAGTGTTTTTCAAGAAATTAGCCAGGAAAAATATGGCGTGACACCTCACTATCAAACATTGGAGGCTTGGGGGCCGGACCATAATAAAATGTTTAAAGTAGGAGTTTTTCTAAATGAGAAAATGGTTGCTGTTGGTGAGGGGCATTCAAAGCAAGAAGCAGAAACTAATGCTGCTCAGCATGCCCTTCAGAAAAAAGATTGGTAATTAAGTATCTAGTATTTTGTATTTTGTATTTTAATTTTGCATTTTGCATTTTGACTTTTGAATTTTTTATATGTTTCTTAAACGAGTTATTATCAAAAATTTTAAATCCTTTTACAAAACCACTGTTTTAGATTTTCCTTCTAAAATTACCGCCATTGTTGGGCCTAATGGTTCTGGCAAATCAAATATTGTTGATGCTATTCGTTGGGCTTTAGGCGAACAGAGTTACAAAAACTTGCGAGTAGAATCAAGCGATGATTTAATTTTCACCAGCCCCCAGATAGCAGCCGGTTTTGCTGAAGTTGAATTAAATTTCGATAACAGCAAAAAACTATTTCCTCTGGATTTTTTAGAAGTGAGCATAGCCAGACGAATAGATAGACAAGGAGAAAGCAAATATTTTTTAAATAAAGAAGCCTCTAGGCTAAAAGATATTACTGAGATTACTGCTCAGGCAAAAATTGGAGTAAAAGGTTTTTCAATTATTAATCAAGGTTCAGTAGAAGATATTTTAAGAGTTTCTTCTTTAGAAAGAAAATTGATGCTAGAGGAAAATTTGGGGCTCAAAAATTTAGAGATAAAAAAAGAAGAAGCGGAAAGAAAGCTTTCAAATTCACTCGTAAATTTGGATAAAGTCAAAGCCCAATTAGAAGAAATTACTCCTCATTTGAGGTTTTTAAAAAGACAGGTAAAGAGATTCAATGAAAAGCAGCAAAACGAGAAAGAATTAAGAAACCTTCAACTTATTTATTTCACCAATTTTTATAAAGAACTTTTAAAAGAGAAAGAACCGCAGAAAATTAACTGTGAAAAAATTGAAGAAGAAATTAAAAATTTAGAAGCAGAAATATTAAAGGAGGAAAAAGAAATGGGGCTCTTGAAAGAATCACCAGATAAAGATTTAGAGGTTAAGATAAAAGAAATTACTAACAATCTTTTAGATAAGCAGAATGAGAAATTTAAAATTTTAGAAAAAATTAAAACCGAAGAAAGAAATCCAAAAATTTCATCATCTATTTATAAAGCAGAGGAAAAAATTTCTTTTTTAGAGAAAAAACTCGAAGAACTGTTATTAGTTGAAGATATTATTGAGATTAAAAAAGGAATAGAAGAAATATTAAAAGAAATAAAGGAAATCCCTCAAAAAAATGAGTCTCTAGAAACAAAAAATGAGGAATTTAAAAACCAACTTGATTTGCTTGAAAAAGAGATAGAAAAAGCAAGAGAAACGCTTTTTCGTCTTCAAGAAGAATTAAATCAGCAAACACAAAAATTTAGAGAAAAATTTCAGTTTTTAGAGCAAAAAAGACAAAAAAAAGAAAAACTCCTAATATCGTTTAAGGAGGAAGAACTCAAAACTGAAAAATATAAATTAAAGTTTGATGATTTTATCAGAAGATTGGAAGAAGAAGAAATAGCCTTAAAAGAAGTGGAAGAATATTTAAAAGAGGCCGAAGAAGAAGTTTTAGACAGTGTTGCCTTTGAAAGAAAAATTTGGCGCCTGAAAAGAGAAATATCAGAAGTAGGGGTAGTTGATGAAAATGTAATGAAGGAATATGAAGAAACAGAAGCAAGATATAATTTTTTAAGTTCTCAAATTAATGATTTAACCAAGGCAATTGAAGATTTAAAGAATTTAACCAGAAGATTAACTAAACAGATAGAAGAAGAGTTTTCTGCGGGAATAAATGCCATTAACGAGGATTTCAGCCGTTATTTCAGGTTAATGTTTAAAGGTGGCTTAGCAAAATTAGTAGTTAAGAAAATTCAGAAACAAACGGTTGAGGAAATAAATTCAGAGAAAGAAACTTTAAATCAAACTGAAGAAAAAGAAACAGTTGAGGGAGTAGAAATTGTAGTTGACATTCCGAAAACAAAAATCAAAAATTTGGAAATTCTTTCTGGAGGAGAAAAAACCTTAACTGCAATTTCTTTGCTTTTTGCGATTGTCAATCAATCCGATCCACCCCTAGTAATAGTAGATGAAATTGATGCCGCTTTAGATGAAGAAAACAGCCGGCGTTTTTCGGAAATTTTAAAAGAATTAAGCAAAAATACTCAGTTTATAATTGTCACTCATAATCGTTTAACAATGTCTGCTGCTCAGATTATTTATGGCGTTACTTTAAAAAACAATGTTTCCCAACTCCTCTCCATCAAATTAGAAGATTCTGAAAAAATTTTAGCCGAATAATTTGCATTTTTTAAAAGAATGAGATAGAATTTAAATGTAACAGCTGGTGTGGTCGACAGCTGTTGAGTTTAAAAGTAAATTTAAAAAAGGAATTATGGTTCAGGAAGCAGTGGATAAGCAGATTCTCGAGCTTATTGTGAAAAGTATCGTTAATCATCCAGATGAGGTAAAAATAGACAGAAAAGTGGATGAAATGGGTGTTCTTTTGAATTTAAAGGTTCACCCGGAAGATATGGGACAAATAATTGGTCGCGGAGGTTCTATGTCAAGAGCCCTTAGAACTATTCTTAAGGTAGTAGGGGCTAAAAATCGGGCTCGGGTTAATCTGAAAATAGAAGAACCTCCAGTATCTGCTTCTTCTAAAGCAGAAAAGACTGCAGATGAAATTGTAGAAGACTTAAAAATATAATTTAGGTATCGGAAAAAGAATAAAGGCGACCAAGTTGCTTTTCTTTTAAAACTGCGGTATGATAAAATAATCAAACCGCAGTTTTTTTATGGCTCTTCGTTTTGATATTTTAACTATTTTTCCTCAAGCGTTTGAGAGTTATTTTAATTTATCTATTTTAAAACGAGCCCAGAAACAGGGATTAGTTCAAATTAAAATTCATAATTTAAGAAAATGGAGCAAAGATAAACATCAATCAATTGATGATAAACCTTACGGGGGAGGAGCGGGGATGGTCTTTTTAGTTGAACCAATTTTTAAGGCAATAAAAGAAATAAAGAAAGAAAATAAGAATTCTAAAAAAAGAGTTATTTTATTTTCTTTAAGGGGAAAAACGTTGAATCAAAAGGATTTAGAAAGATTAAAAAAATATCAGCATTTAATTTTAATTTGCCCCCATTATGAAGGAGTAGATGAAAGAGTAGCAAAGTATATTGCTGATGAAAGTTTCTCAATCGGGGATTATATTTTGACAGGCGGAGAGTTGCCGGCCATGATTTTAGTTGATGGTATTACCCGTCTTATAAAAGGAGTAATAAGAAACGAATCGCTAAAAGAAGAATCATTTAATAAAAACCTTAATAAAAGGGATAAAAATATTTACTATGAATACCCTCAATACTCAAGGCCAGAAGTATTTTATCCCACCAAAGATAAAAAGGTTTGCTGGCGGGTGCCTAAAGTGTTATTATCCGGCAATCATAAGCACATTTCTCAGTGGCGAAAAGAAAACTTAAAGAAAGTGAAAAAGAATTAATGACAAAAATCATTTTAAAAGTTAAAGGCAAGTATTTTGAGATTATAATCCAAAAAGGCGAAGATCTTTTAATTTCCCTTGACAAATTTTTAAAAAAGAATAAAATAGATAAAAGTGAGATTGAGGACTTAAAGTTAGATTTTTCTTTAGAACAAAGTCTTATTTCAAAAAGAATAGTTTTAACCATTGTAAAAACAATTAAGCTTTTAAACAAGGTCAGTTAAATTTTAGCCGATGTTTTTTAGATTGAAGATTTATATTAAACACTTTTACCTATCCTTTTAAAATAGGTTTGTCTTTTGTAGAATTAGTAAATATTAATAATTTATTTAATGAATAGTTCTTTAGAAATAAAGAATTTTTCCCGTTCTAAAATTAAAGGTTTAGAAATTCCAGGGTTAATTGATTTCCAATTGACTTCTTTCAATTGGTTCATAAAAGAAGGAATAAAAGAGGTGTTTGAAGAATTAACGCCTATTTTTGATTATACCCAGAAGGAACTAAAATTAGAATTTGTTGACTATCATTTAGAGGAGCCGAAGTTAACGGAAAAACAAGCAAAAGAAAAAAAATTAAATTATGAGGCTTCTTTAAGAGTTAAGTTAAAAATCACAAATCTCAAAAATAATATTAACAAGGAACAAGAGGTATATTTTGGCGATATTCCGATAATGACCCCCCGTTCTACTTTTATTATTAATGGCATTGAAAAAGTTGTTATTTCTCAGATTATTCGCTCTCCTGGCGTGTATTTTAATTCAGTGAATTTTAGGGGAAAAAAACTTTTTGGCGCCAAAGTGATTCCTTCACGAGGAGCTTGGTTAGAGTTTGAAACCGATTCAGACGGCGCCATTGAAGTTAAAATAGATAGAAAGAGAAAAATAGCCGCAACTGAGTTATTAAAAATTTTTGGCCTAAAAACTAACGAAGATATTAAACTCATTTTTAAAGAAGAAAATTCAAATTATATTGAAGCAACTCTAAAGAAAACTTTTTCTGCTTCTCAGGAAGAAGCTTACATAGAGGTTTATCGCCGACTTAGACCAGGAGAGTTACCAACTTATGATAGTGCACGCGATTTAATTAATAATATGTTTTTCCGTTTAGACCGTTATGATTTAGCGAAAGTTGGTCGGTATAAAATAAACCAAAGATTAAATTTAAATAAAGATATTGGTCAAAGAAATCTGGGATTAGATGATTTAATAGCTATTATTAAAGAGATTATTAGATTGAATAATGATCCAAAGGCTAAAGATGACGATATTGATCATTTGGGTAATCGACGTTTAAGGGCAGTAGGAGAAATTTTACAGGATAGATTTAGAGTTGGTTTGACAAGAATGACAAGAACAATAAAAGATAGGATGGCCCAATTAGATCCTTTAACTCTGGCTCCGGGCGCCCTTATTAATCCGCGAGTTTTACTTAGTGCTTTTCGAGAATTTTTTAATGTCTCGCAGTTGTGTCAATTAATGAATCAAATCAATTTACTTTCAGAATTAGAGCATAAAAGAAAAATTACTCCTATGGGTCCGGGCGGGTTGGTTCAAGAAAGGGCTGGAATCGATGTAAGGGATATTCACCAAAGTCATTATGGCCGTTTGTGTCCTATTCAAACACCTGAAGGAAAAAATATTGGTTTAGTTTTAACCCTTTCCCTTTATGCTCGTTTAAACGAGTTTGGTTTCATTGAAACCCCGTATTTTAAGGTAAACAAAGGAGTGATAACTTTTGAGGTTATTTGGCTTAACGCCTTTGAGGAAAGTAAATATAAGATTGCTCATGCGGGAATAGAACTTGACGAAAAAAGGAGAATAAAAGATGAGTGGGTCGGCGCCAGAATAAATTTAGAACCAACACTTCTAAGAAGGGAAGAAATTGACTTAATTGATGTTTCTCCGCAACAGATTATTTCTGCCGCTGTTGGACTTATTCCTTTTTTAGAACACGATGAGTCTAATCGAGCCTTAATGGGTGCCAATATGCAACGTCAGGCAGTACCTTGTGTTAAATCCGTATCTCCCTTAGTTTCAACTGGCTTGGAAGAAAAATTGGCCCACGATGCTGGACAGTGCTTGATTTCCGAGATAGAGGGATTAGTGGAGGAGTCTGATGCGAATCATATAGTAATCAAAACTTTAAATGGGGAAAGAAAGAAATATGAATTAGTTTCTTTTGAAAGGAGTAATGAAAATACTTGTCTTTTGCAGAAACCGATAGTAAACAAGGGAGAGAAAATTTTAAAAGGTCAGGTTTTAGCCGATGGAGCGGCTACTCAAAACGGAGCGGCGGCGTTAGGTCAAAATCTTTTAGTTGCCTTGATTCCTTTTTATGGCGCCAACTACGAAGATGCAATAGTTATCTCTGAGAGAGTTTTAAAAAATGATCTCTTTACTTCTATCCATATTGAAGAATTTAATTGCGATGTAGTTGATACAAAATTAGGACCGGAAATCACCACTTATGATATACCTAATGTTTCGGAGGAGAAATTAAAAAATTTAGACGAAGAAGGAATTATAAGAATCGGAGCAGAGGTTAAAGCTGGTGATATTTTAGTCGGAAAAGTTTCACCAAAAGGTAGAGCAGATTTAACTCCTGAAGAAAGATTACTCCAGGCTATTTTTGGAGAAGAAACCAAAGACGTTAAAGACACTTCTTTGCTTTTGGAACCTTCAAGAGAAGGAAGAGTAATTAGAACAAAAATTTTATCAAGACAGGCTGGCGATAAATTAGATGTAGGAGTAATAAAAAAAATTAGCGTTGAGGTCGCTCAGTTAAGAAAACTTAGAACTGGCGATAAATTATCTGGCAGGCACGGAAATAAAGGTGTGATTTCAATGATTGTTCCTGAAGAAGATATGCCTTATTTAGAAGACGGAACGCCAGTTGATATTGTTTTAAATCCTTTAGGGGTTGTTTCTCGAATGAATTTAGGTCAAATTTTCGAAATGCATTTAGGTTGGGCTGCTTCTAAATTAAAATATCGAGCAATTGTTCCATCTTTAGATGGTCCAACCTCTGAAGAAATTAAAGAAGAATTAATTAAAGCAGGTCTACCAGAAGACGGACATGTTGTTTTATATAACGGCAAAACTGGCGAGCCTTTTGACAAAAAAGTGGGGGTTGGAATAATGTATTTGATGAAATTAGACCATATGGTTGAAGATATTATTCATATGAGAGCAGTTGGCCCCTATTCTCTAATTACTCAGCAACCTTTAGGTGGGCGAGCTCATTTTGGCGGACAAAGATTTGGAGAAATGGAAGTTTGGGCTTTAGAGGGTTATGGCGCCAGCTATGCTTTACAGGAAATGCTAACTATAAAGTCAGATGATGTTTTAGGCAGGGCTTCTGCTTATGAAGCAATTATTAATGGAGAAAAAATTAAGAATTTAAATATTCCCGCTGCCTTTAATGTCATTTTAAAAGAATTGCAATCATTGGCTTTGTCAATTAATCTAATCCATTCCCAAAATTCTTTCTCTAATCCAGAGAATGAGTAACCCGCCCAAAATTGTGCACCTGCCCAAGTTTTTGCTTCGCAAAAATTTGGGCGGACAAGTCTAAATTTAGGCGGGCATGAAGAAATTAAAAATTATTTGTTGTAAGTTAATTTTATGTCTTATAGAATAAAAGAGATAGAACAAAAAGAAGCGGCTAAAACTGAAAAAATAATCAGCGATTTTGACGCTTTGCAGATTAAACTTGCTTCTCCTCAAGAAATGTTAGACTGGTCTTTTGGCGAAGTAACTAAAGCAGAAACTATTAATTATCGAACTCAGAAATCGGAAAAAGAAGGACTTTTCTCTGAACAAATTTTTGGTCCAGTTAAAGATTATGAATGTGCCTGTGGTAAATATAAAGGGATGAGATATAAAGGAGTAAAATGTGACCGTTGCGGTGTAGAAATTATTCATTCTTTATCAAGAAGAGAAAGAATGGGTCATATTGAATTAGCAGCACCAGTTACTCATATTTGGTTTTTAAGGAGCGTTCCTTCAAGGATAGGATTGATTTTAGATATCCCTCAGAATGCTCTAGAATCAGTGGTTTATTATAATGGTTATATTGTTGGTCAAGTTGATGAAGATGCTAAGAAAAAAGTTCTTCTTCAATTAGAAAAAGAATATCAAAGTAAAATAGAAAAAATAGAGAAAGAAAGCGGAGAGGAAAATAAAAAACAAACAAAGAAAAAAGAAGCAAAAATAAAATCTAAAGGATTGTCTGAAAGTCAAAGACAGGCAATAAAAGCGTTATCTGAGACAAAAGAGAAATTGATCAATGAGCTATTAATGATAAAACCAAAAGCAGTTTTTTCCGAAGTTGATTATCTTGTTCTTTCAAAAAAATACGGCCATATTTTTACCGCTTCCACTGGCGCTGCTCCAGTTAAAAAATTGTTAGAAGAACTTAATCTTGAAGAACTTCAAAAGGAATTGCTTCAAACTTTGGAAAAGCAAAAGAGAAGAGGGCAGATAGAAACAAAGCTAATAAATAGATATCGTTTAGTTAGGGCATTTCTAAAATCCAAGATTAAACCAGAATGGATGATTCTAACAGTTTTGCCAGTTTTACCTCCTGACCTTCGACCAATGGTTCAACTGGAAGGCGGCAAGTTTGCTTCCTATGATTTAAATGATTTATATCGTCGAGTAATAAATCGCAATAATCGTTTAAAGAAACTAATAGAGTTAAAAGCGCCTGAGGTAATTGTAAAGAATGAAAAGAGGATGCTACAAGAAGCAGTTGATGCACTCCTGGATAATTCAATTAGAAAAGTAAGCAGTTCTACCCCAATGCATGCAGCCCAGCATCGGCCACTTCGTTCTTTGGCTGATCTTCTTTCTGGAAAACAAGGTCGTTTCCGTCAACACCTTTTAGGAAAAAGAGTAGATTATTCTGGTCGTTCAGTGATTGTAGTTGGTCCTGAATTAAAGATTGATGAATGCGGCGTCCCAAAAAAAATGGCTCTGGAAATTTTTAAGCCATTTGTGATTAATGAACTAATAAAAAGAGAAATCGTTCATAGTCCTAAAATGGCCAATCGTCTAATTGAGGAAGGGCCGGATATAGTTTGGGAGATTTTAGAGAACGTTGTGAAAGATAGATTAGTCCTTTTAAATCGAGCACCAACTCTTCATCGATTAAGTATTGAGGCTTTTAAACCAAAATTAGTCGAAGGGCTGGCTTTAAGAATACCGGCCTTGGTTTGCTTGCCTTTCAATGCGGATTTTGATGGCGACCAAATGGCGCTTCATTTACCCTTAACTGAGGAGGCTCAATTTGAGGCGAAATCAAGAATGCTATCTTCTTTGGGTATTCTAAAACCAGCTGATGGCGAGCCAGTAATGTTTCCTCGTTTGGATATGGTTCTAGGAATTTATTGGCTGACAATGGATTTACCAATGCCAGAGGAGAAACAAATTAAAATGTTTGCTGACGAAAAAGAGGCACTTTTGGCTTATGATTTTAAAAAGATTAGTCTCCACGATAAAATAAAAGTGAGAATCAATAAGCTTGATGGCGAAACTATAGAGACCACTGTTGGTCGCATAATTTTTAATGAGGTTTTACCTAAAGAAATCGGTTTTATTAATAATCAATTGAATTCAAAAGATTTAAAGAATCTAACTAGAGAGATTGTTGAGAGGGTAAAAGATTTTAAAGAAAGTGCCGAAATTTTAAACAAGATGAAAGAACTTGGCTTCTTATATGCTACTTTATCTGGAATTTCTTGGAGTTATAGCGATTTGAAGATTCCAGGGGAAAAATATACGATTATTAAAGAGGCCCAAAAGAGAGTTGAGGAAATTAATAAACAATACGACGAAGGGCTTCTGTCAGAAGATGAAAAGAAGGTTTTAATTCAATCAGAATGGCAACGGGCGACTAATTTGATTGCTGATTTAGTGCCAAAAAATTTAAAGCCGGATGATTCAGTTTTTGTAATGATTAATTCTGGGGCGAGGGCAAGTTGGATGATAGCCTCTCAAATTATGGGAATGAAGGGATTGGTCGTTAATCCTAAAGGAGAATTAATAGAAATGCCAATTCTTTCTTCTCACCAAGAGGGTTTTAATGTGTTGGAGTATTTTGCCGCTTCGCATGCTGGCAGAAAAGGTTTAGCCGATACTGCTTTAAAAACTTCTTTTGCTGGTTATTTAACTCGCCGTTTAGTTGACGTTAGCCACGAGATAATTATTAACAGTGACGATTGCGGAACAAAAAAGGGTCTATTAATAAGAAGGAAAGAAGTTGAAAATGAAGGAGAAAGTTTTGAAGATAAGATTTACGGCCGTTATGTTTTAGAAGATGTTAAAGACAAAAAAGGCAATGTTATTCTAAAGGCTAACAATCTCTTGGATTACGAATTGGCAAAAAAAATTGCTAAAAGTGAAGTAGAGGAAATTACAGTTCGCTCGCCTTTACATTGTCTAAATCGTTATGGTCTCTGTCAAAAATGTTATGGTTTAGATTTAGGTTGGAAAAAGCCAATTGAATTAGGTGAGGCAGTAGGAGTAGTAGCTGCTCAAGCAATTGGAGAACCAGGAACCCAATTAACCCTAAAAACTTTCCATTTAGGTGGCGTTGCTCGAGCGGTAGATATTACTCAGGGTTTGCCTAGGGTAGAAGAACTCTTGGAGGCTCGTGTGCCAAAAGGAGAAGCGCCGCTTTCCGAGGTAGACGGTGAAGTAATAGAAGTCGAACATTTAAATCATCAGTATTTTATTAGAATAAAACCAGAAAAAAGCGAAAATAATTTGAAGAGTGGAAGGGGAAGAAAAAAAAATAAAAAGGAGATTATAGAATATGTTATTCCTGAGATAACTTCTCTGTATGTGAAGAAAGGAGATAAGATAAAAAAAGGGACTCAACTTTGCGAAGGAAACCTTGATTTAAAAAAGATTCTCAATCTTTTGGGGGAAGAAGCATGCCAAAAATATATTTTAAAAGAAGTCAAAAAGGTTTATAATATATCTGGTTCTAAAATAAACGATAAGCATTTTGAAATTATTATTAGGCAAATGTTTTCTCGAGTTAAGATTACCGAATCCGGAGACAGCGATTTTATTATAGGAGAGATCGTTTCCAAAAATCAATATTTGAACGAAATAGATAGATTAAGAGCCTCAAAAAAAGAACCGCCAAAAGCGATCCAGGTTATAAAAGGAATTAAAGCCGTAGCTCTAACTTCTGAAAGTTTCTTATCAGCGGCTTCTTTTCAAGAGACTTCTCGAGTTTTAATTCAAGCAGCAATAGAAGGGAAAATTGATTACCTGAGGGGACTAAAAGAGAATGTGATTATTGGTCGTTTAATTCCGGCTGGCACTGGTTTTAAAAAATAATTAAACTGTTGAATCGTTATATAATATGAATATGGAATTATCAAATAATTCTTTGCCTCAGCATATTGGGATAATGATTGATGGAAACAGGCGTTGGGCAAGAAAAAGAGGGCTGCCGCCTTTTGAAGGACACAGAAAGGGTATACAAAGAGTGGAAGAAATAATTAAATATGCTTATAATAAAGGCATTAAAATTTTGACTCTCTATGGTTTTTCAACAGAGAATTGGAAAAGAAGTTCAAAAGAAGTAAATTTTCTAATGAATCTTTTTGAAAAGTATGTTAGAAAAGGCCTAAAAGAAGAACAAAAAAAGGATAAAAAATATTATATTCAATTTAGGCACATAGGAAGAAAAGATAGATTGCCAAAACACTTAGTAGAACTTTTAAAAGAATTAGAGAAAGCGACCAAAAAAAACAGTCAGATGGTGGTGAATGTGGCGATTGATTACGGCGGTAGAGATGAAGTAACGAGAGCGGTAAAAAAAATCGTTAGAAAAAAATTAAAACCAGAAGAAATTAATGAGGAAGTCTTAATGAAAAATTTAGATACTAATGATTTGCCGGATGTAGATTTTGTTATTCGAACTTCAGGAGAGATGAGACTTTCAAATTTTCTGCCCTTACAGGCGGCTTATGCCGAACTTTATTTTCCAAAAATCTATTGGCCTGATTTTGACAAAAAGCAGCTTGATTTGGCTTTAGAGGAATTTAAAAAGCGAGAGAGGAGATTTGGAAAATAAATTTACTTTTTCAAAATTTGCGATATAATATAAAGATAATGTCTTTTAAACATTAAATTTAATAATTTTATTATGTCTGAACAGCAGTTAAGAAAAATTTTAATTAGTTTTTTGACTGTTTCTATTATAGGCGGCTTCCTTGCTGGTTTTTTGGGCGGAGTTTACTCCTCTAAAATTCTAAAACCTCAAACTGGTTTTCCGCAGGAAATCAGTTCTAAGAAGGAGACAGAATATCAAAGTTTAAGTTATGAAGATAAGATAATTAGAGCAGTAAAAGCCAGCGAGAATTCTGTTGTAAGTATTATTGCCACTAAAGATTTACCAGTTTTAGAGAGATATTATCTGAATCCTTTTGAAGAATTTTTCCCAGATTTTTTCCCATTCGGTTTTGAATTTCAGATTCCCCAATATCGCCAAAAAGGAACTGAAAAACAAGAGATTAGTTCTGGTTCTGGTTTTATTGTTGATAGCCGCGGCTTTATAGTTACTAATAAGCATGTTGTTGCTGACGAGGAAGCAGAGTATACAGTGCTAACGAATGATGAAAAAAAATATAAGGCTTCTGTTATTGCCACTGATCCAGTAGAGGATTTGGCGGTTTTAAAAATTGAAGCAGATAATTTAATTCCTCTTAAATTAGGTGATTCTTCAAAAATTGAAATTGGAGAGACAGTAATTGCTATAGGCAATGCATTAGGAGAATTTAAAAATACTGTCTCTGTGGGAGTTGTTTCTGGTCTATATCGAACGATTGAAGCAAGTGATTTTTCAGGAAACAGTCAAGTTTTAAATGATGTTATTCAGACAGACGCGGCTATTAATCGCGGGAACTCCGGCGGTCCGCTTTTAAATTTAAAAGGCGAAGTAATAGGGATAAATGTAGCCATGGTGTCTGGCGCCCAGAATATCGGTTTTGCGATTCCAATCAATAAAATCAAAAGCTCTTTAAATCAAGCAATTGAAACTGGAAAAATTAAAATTCCTTTTTTGGGAATAAGATATGTTTTAGTAAATTCCCAAATTAAAGAAGAGAAAAATTTGAAATATGACTATGGCGCCTTGATTGTAAAAGGAGAACAGGCAAACGATTACGCAGTTGAACCAGGTTCTCCCGCCGAAAAAGCTGGCTTAAAGGAAGGAGATATTATTTTAGAGATAGATGGTACAAAAATTGATGAAAAAAATAATCTAGCCAATCTAATTCGCGATTACGAAGTTGGCGATACCGTCGCTTTAAAAGTGGCCCGTGAAGATAAAGTTTTTGAGGTAAGAGTGAAACTTGTAGAAAGAGAAGCGAAGTACCAATAGAATAATTTGAAACTAAACTTTTGAATTAATTTAATATGCCCATTGGTCGGTTCACAAATCAAGCCCAAATGGCTTTAGAGAAAGCCCAGCAAATGGCTTTTGAAAGAAATCAAGGCGAGATGCGCGCCCTTCATCTTTTAGCTGTTCTTCTAGAGGATGATTTTAATATTAGAGAAATTTTAGAAAAAGAAATGAAAATTCCGGTTGATGAATTAATAAAAGATGTATCAGAAGAAATTATTAAATTACCGAGGATTTATATTACCGGCAGTGCTTTTACCACTATGCCTCTATCACAGGAGATGATGTCGGTAATTGAAAGTGCAGCAAAAAAATCTTACGAAGATAAAAATGAATATATTTCTCCAGAGTATCTTTTTTACGGCATTTTGAATACTAAGAATTCTGCCCAAGAAATTTTATCTAAATACCAGATAAAAAAAGATAGTTACTTTGAGTCTTTGAGTAAATATGGTGAGGGAGAAAAAATCACTGATGAATTTCAGGAGTTGAAAGAGAATAGTCTAGAGAAATATACTCAAGATCTGACTAAATTAGCCAGAGAGGGCAAACTTGATCCGGTGATTGGAAGAGAAAATGAACTGCGGCGAGTGATGCAAATTATTTCCCGCAGAACTAAAAATAATCCTATTTTATTGGGTGAGGCTGGGGTTGGTAAAACCGCAATTGTTGAGGGGTTAGCTCAATTGATTTCAAAAGGTGAAGTGCCTGAAATTTTAAAAGATAAAAGAATTATTTCTTTAGATTTAGGATCCCTCGTCGCTGGCACTCGTTTTCGCGGCGAGTTTGAAGAAAGATTAAAGAATCTTTTAAAAAGTATTAAAAAAGAGAATAATATTATTATTTTCATTGATGAAATTCACACTTTGGTTGGAGCTGGGGCGGCTGAGGGAGCAATTGATGCCTCTAATTTGTTGAAGCCGGCTTTAGCTAGGGGAGAATTAAGGGCGATTGGGGCTGCTACTTTCAAAGATTATAGAGAATATATAGAAAAAGATCCAGCCTTAGAGAGAAGATTTCAGCCGGTAATAGTGGAAGAACCAACACCCGAGGAGGCGATTGCAATTTTAAGGGGCTTAAAAGAAAAATATGAAATTCATCACGGTTTGAAAATTACTGATGAAGCAATTACTGCAGCTGTCTATTTGTCAATCCGTTATATTACTTCTCGTTTTCTTCCTGATAAGGCGATTGATTTAATAGATGAAGCCGCTTCTTCTCTTAGTTTAGAAATAGGAAGCGTTCCCTTGCCAATTTTAGAACTCTCTAAAAAAATTAGATCGTTAGAATTAGAAAAAGAAGCTTTAAGACAAGAATCAAATTCTAGTAAAGTTCGCCTTAAAAAGATTAATTCTGAACTAAAAAAATTAAAAAAAGATTATGAGATTATAAATGATAGATATAAAGAAGAAAAAAAACTTTTTTTTGCTGTCAGTAATATAAAGAAGGAAATTGAAGATTTAAGAAAAGAAGCGGAGTTAGAAGAAAGAAATGGGCATTTGGATAAAGTGGCGGAAATTCAATATGGAAAAATTCCTCAAAAAGAAAAGGAGCTCTTAGAGAATGAGAAAAAATTAAATAGTATTCCTTTAGAGAAAAGATTTCTAAAAAACGAAGTAACGGCAGAAGATATCGCTAGGGTTGTTTCTCGTTGGACCGGAATTCCAGTTTCAAAAATGATGGAGGAAGAAACTCAGAAGTTGTTGAGAATGGAAGAGGAACTCAAAAAAAGAGTAATAGGTCAAGAAGAGGCGATTAAAGCGGTTTCAAAAGCGATTCGTCGGGCAAGAGCAGGGATTTCTGAAGAAGATAGACCGTTGGGTTCTTTTATGTTTTTAGGCCCGACTGGTGTTGGAAAAACTGAATTAGCTAGAGCCTTGGCAGAATTTATGTTTTCTGACGAAAAATCAATGATTCGTTTTGATATGTCTGAGTATATGGAGAAACATACGGTGAGCCGCTTAATTGGTTCTCCGCCCGGCTACGTTGGTTACGAAGAAGGAGGACAACTTACCGAAGCAGTTAAACACCGACCTTATAGTTTGATTTTATTTGATGAAATAGAAAAAGCCCATCCCGAAGTTTTCAATATTTTACTTCAAATTCTTGACAATGGCAGATTGACCGATGGTCGTGGCCGAACTGTGAATTTTAAAAATACCATCATTATTATGACTTCCAATTTAGGCGGAGAGTACGTTAAAGAAATGATAAGCCTGGGATTTGAAAATGAAGATAAAAATCAAAATAAAAATAAAAATAAATCAAGAAACTTAGAATTAAAAGAAAAAATTCTTCAATCTTTAAAAGAATATTTTCGGCCGGAATTTATTAATCGATTGGATGAAATTATTGTTTTTAATCCCTTAACTATAGAAGATATTAGAAAAATTGTTGACCTTCAGCTCGCTAAAATTAATAAAAGATTGGAAGAAAAAGGGATTATTTTGGAAATAACTAATAAAGCAAAAGAATATATGGCGAAAAATGGCTATGATCCTGAATATGGTGCCAGGCCTTTAAAAAGATTTATTGAAAAAAATGTTTTGGATCTTTTAGCGGATAAACTAATTAGCGGCCAGATAAAGGAAGGGAGACGAGTTTTAGTTGATTTAGAAGAGAATCAACTAATCTTAAAAGAAACCCAAAAGAAGGTTTTTCTAAAAAGTTATGGAAGAAAAAATGAGAAAAGTAAGAGCCGGAGTTAAAAAATTTTCCATCCCACAGTTAACTAAAAATTTAATTTTTTTTCTTTGCTACAGTTCTAGCCTGATCATCTTAACCTATTTTCCTTCTACTCTTTTGTGGTTATTTCTCCCTCTCTTAATAATTATTTTTTGGAAGATTTTTTTTGGTTTATCCTGGTTTAATTTTATTTTTTTCCTTATTTCGGTTTTTCAAATTAAATTTTTAGCCACCTTTTTTAAATTCGGGTGGCTTTTGATATTTACTATTATTTTAATTTTTCTGTTGTTTAAAAAAATATTTAGTCGGAATCTAGAGGAAAATAAGAAATGGCGGCTTCTTTCTTTCTATTATCTTTTTTTCTTTTGGATATTGGGTTGCCTAGGATGTTATAATTATTTAAATTTAAACTTTTCTTTGAGTTTCTTGCTCTTTACCTTAGGAGTAATAATTTATTCTTTAATGTATTTTGTAATGGAGGAAAAGAAATTTGTTTTAAATGATTTTATCCTTGTTATTTTTAATCTAGAAGTGTTTTGGTTAATAAATTATTTAACCCTTTCTCTTCCCTATTTAGCGATATTAATTTTTATAAATTACTGGCTTACACTCTATTTTTATTTTCTCCCTCAGGTTGAATAAAATTTTTTCAAACACCCCGTCTAAAATTTCTCTTTCTTTTAAAGAGAAATTTTGTAAAATAAATTTTTCGGCTTTGACATTTTTTAAAGAAGAAGGACGAATGCCAATTCTTATTCGCCAAAATTTTTTAGTTTTTAAATAATTGATTACTGAATCAACTCCTTTATGGCCAGCGCTTCCTCTTTCTTTTTGGATTTTGAAACTTCCAATCGGTAAATCGCTATCATCGTGGCAGATGATGATGTTTTGATTTTTTACTTGAAACAATGTCTTTAGTTTTTTGACCATTTTACCAGATTCATTCATAAAAACTGAAGGTTTTGCCAGAATTATTGTGTGACTGTTAATTTTAGTTTTCGCGATTTTAGCTAAATAGATTTTATTTTCTTTAAAATCTTCGATTTTAAAGCGATTTTGTAGCCAGTCTAAAAATAGAACACCAGCATTATGACGAGTATTTTTGTATTGCTCGCCATAATTACCCAGGCCAACAATTAGTATTTTACTATTCATTGATTTTGTTTTTTAAATATTCTTGGATTTCTGTGTAGTTTTCAAAACCAGCTTTCGGGACCAAAATATAGATATTTTTTGTCTCGCCGGTTTGGGGATTCAATTGTAGATAAGAAGAAGAAATCAGAAGTTCATCTGGTTTACGAGTAGTCAAACTCAAATAAACAACTTCTTCGCTTTTTATGTTTTTAAAAGCTTTGAAGAAGTTTAAAGCAGTTTCTAAATCTAGATTAGTAATAAAGTGTCCTTCAAGTGATTGCCAAATTTTTAACCAATCTAATAAATTCCACGAACTACTTATTTTTGTAATTTTATCTTTAAGGTTAGCTAAGAGTTGCTGTTGATTTTTCATTCGGTAAAAATCACCATCTTTATCATACCGAGATCTGACAAATTTAATCGCTAATTTTCCATCTAAATTTCGCCAACCAGCTTCTAATTTAAAAATTTCCGATGGGTTATACGGATTTACTAAATTTGGATCAATTATATCTTTTTCCAACCAAATAGTTACTCCTCCTAAAATATCTACTAATTTCCCAAAGCCAGTCAGATCAAAAACTACCACATAATCAATTTCTTTTCCAATAATTTCAGAAACTTTATTTTTTATTAAATTATATTTTGTTGCTTTAATAAATTGATTGGAAGGATTTTCTTGAACATAAAGTTCGTTGATTTTTATAGCAGTATTAGTCAAGTTATTTCTAACCCACAAGTCACGGGGAATAGAAATAACTGCTATCTTTTTTGTTAAAGAATCTAAATGAACAACAAAAATAGTATCGGTTAAAAGGGCGCCGCGTGAACCATCGCCAGGCACCCCTAAAAAAAGAATATTAGTTTCGGGTTTCATGGAAGCCTGCTGTCCCTTAATTAAGATAGGTTGATTATCGCTTGAAAAAGAAATTAAATATTGCCGTGATTCTTTTAATCCCCATAAATAAAAACCGATTATTATTCCTAAAATAATAATTGATATTATTTTTAGTCCCTGTTTTAGAAATTTAGACATCACTACTATTTAACTAAAAAAACTTGATTAAAGCAATCCTTTTCTTGAAATTGGTTGATTTATAGACTTTTTTGTGCTATTATTGGCTAGAAATTTTAAAAAGTATGTGGAAAAAGATAATTTGGGAAAATTTAGAGATGATGCTTATTGCCCTTTTGATTGTTATTCCTATTCGGGCTTTTGTCATCCAGCCTTTTATAGTTTATGGTTCTTCTATGGAGCCGAATTTTTATTCGCGTGATTATTTAATTATTGATGAACTTTCTTATCATTTTCGTTCTCCTTCAAGGTACGAAGTAATTGTTTTTAAGGCGCCAAATCAACCCTCGCATTACTATATTAAACGAATAATCGGTTTACCAAATGAAAATATTGACATTAAAGATAATAAAATAGTTATTACTAAGGTGAATGGCGAAACCTTCGAGCTCGAAGAAAAATATTTAGAAGGAGAAAATACGAGTGGCAGCTTATCTTTAAAATTAGGCCCTAATCAATATTTTGTATTAGGAGATAATCGTTCTGCTTCTTATGATTCAAGAAATTGGGGCCCGCTTGACAAAGATTTAATCATTGGTCGTGTTTGGTTAAGATTATGGCCTTATAACCGAATAATGGCCTTTTCTCCCGTCCCCTCAAACTAAAAAAATGAAGAAGAAAAAAAACATTTTAAAGAAAAAAGCCAATAATAAAACTATTCAGAAACCCAGAGGAATGAAAGATATTTTGCCTTCAGAGTATCCTTATTATGATTTTGTTTTGAAAACCGCTAAAAAAATTTTTGAATATTATAATTACCAAAGAATCGAAACTCCAATTTTGGAAAAAGCAGAATTATTTACAAGAGGAGTTGGCAAGGAAACAGATATTGTTCATAAAGAGATGTATTTTGTTAAAACTAAAGAAAAAGGCGAGCTTTTAACCTTAAAACCAGAAGGAACGGCTGCGGTAGCGAGAGCCTACATCGAGAATGCTTTATTTAATGAACCTCAACCAGTTAAGTTTTATTATTTTTCTCCATTTTTTAGACATGAAAAACCGCAAGCTCAAAGATTAAGGCAATTTTATCAAGTAGGGTTAGAAGCGATTGGTTCAGATGACTCTGCCATTGATGTTCAGATTATTCTTCTTTCCTTGTTATTTTTAGAGGGATTAGGGTTTAATAAAAAAAAATTAATTATTAAAATAAACAGTATCGGTTGCTCTTCGTGCCGTCACAATTATATTAGAAATTTAGTAAAATACTACAATTCTAAAAAGAAAAGCATTTGTTCAGAGTGTAAGAGAAGAATAAAGACTAATCCCTTAAGAGTTTTAGATTGTAAAAACGAAAGATGCCAATCAATTAAAGAATCTGCTCCTAATATTTTAGATTATCTTTGTGAGGAATGCAGGGGTCATTTTAAAAGCGTGCTCGAAAGTCTTGATAATTTAGGCATTTCTTACCTTTTAGATAAAACTTTAGCTAGGGGTCTGGATTATTACACTCGAACTGTATTTGAAGTATTTAAAGAAGATGGGAATAAAACTTTGGCTTTGGGTGGGGGTGGGCGTTATGATGAATTAGTTAGAATATTAAAAGGACCAAAGAAAGCAGGTGTTGGCGTTGCCTTTGGAGTGGAAAGATTAATAGAAGAAGTAAAACTAATGGGGAAAAAGTTTTCCCCTCCCTCTTATGATATTTTTCTTATTCAGTTGGGAGATAAAGCAAAAAATATTGCCTTTTCATTATTGGAGAAGTTTAGAAAAGAAGGGATATTGGTGGGAGAGAATTTGGGAAAAGAAAGTTTAAAAAACCAATTGCGTTACGCTAACCGCTTAAAGGCAAAATATGTTTTGATTTTGGGGCAGCAAGAGGTAATAGATGAAACAATTATTCTGAAAGATATGACCTCTGGCTTGCAAGAAGTTATTTCCTTAGATAAAATAATAGCAGTTCTAAAAAAATATTTGGAGAATAAAACTTAATTTCATTTATAAATTATGGCAATAGTGATTAAAAGAAAATCTGGCGAATCTGTTACTGCGTTTGTCAACCGCGCAAATCAGATTATTAAAAAAAGTGGCATTCTTTTAGAGGCGAGAAAAAGACGTTTTTATCTAAAAAAACCAAACGAAAGAGCCAAAAAATTATCATCTCTTCACAAAATTAAAGTCTTAAAAGAAATAGAACATAAAAGAAAGTGGGGGATAGTTTAAGTTTTTTCAAATGAAAAGATGAAGGCTAAATTAGATGTTTTAATTTATAATTTTACCAAAGAACGTATTCCTAGTAAAAAATTTTTTTTGAACAAACTAAGTGAATTTCTTTGTACCTTAAAAGAAAATAAATTAGTAGAAATTTCTTTAATTTTTGTCAGCCCCTCTCAAATGAAAAAATTAAATTACTATTGGCGAAATAAAAATGAAGTTACCACTGTTTTATCTTTTCCCAGTTTTATCGGTGATTATTTTGCAGATAAAGATCAGCAGAAAACTATTTTTTCAATTAAAGATTTAGGGGAAATAATTTTTTGTCCAAAAAAAATTAAACAAGAGGCGAAAAGAAGCAGTATTAAAGAAAAAGATTTATATCTTCAACTATTGGCTCATGGCTTTTTACACCTTTATGGTTTTTCCCATTCTACTAAAATTGATTCTCAAAAAATGATAAAATTTGAAAGACTTCTTTTAGAAAATAAATTTGCTTTTAATGACTAGTCAACATTTAGCAATTGATTTAGGTTCGCACTCAATAAAGGCATTAGTCGCGACACCAGAAGTGAGTGGCTGGCAAGTTGTAATGCCCATTTTAAGAAAATCAAGAGGAATTAAAACTGGGGAAATTGAAGACATTGAGGCGGCAACAGAAGAGGTGGATAGTTTGTTAAAAGAAATGGAAGGGTTAATAAAAGGAGCGAGATTTAAATCAATTATCATTGGAATTAACAGTCCAAATATAGATATTCATTTATCAAAAGGAACATCGGTTGTTTCTCGGGCAGATGGTGTTATTTCAGAAGATGATAAAAAAAGAGCAGAAAAAGCCGCTCAGGCTTTTGCTTTAAATACTAATCGAAGTCTAGTACAAACAATTTTTAAAGATTATCTCATTGATGGCGCCAATAAAGTCAAAAACCCAGTTGGCCTTACCGGTTTAAGATTAGAAGCAGAGGCTTTACTTATTGATGTTTTTTCACCAGTGGTAAAAAATATTGATTTGTTAAAAGAAGCAATTGGTTTAAATAATGCGACAAAAGTAATTTTAAGCTATGCTGGAGCAGAACTTGCTTTATCTGACCAAGATAAAGAAGTTGGAGCTCTAGCCTTGGATTTAGGGGCTTCTACAACTTCAATGGCAGTTTATGAAAATGGTGAACTTCTGGATTTGAAGGTTTTTCCTCGAGGGGGGAACAATATTACGAGCGATATAGCAATTGGTCTTAAAACTTCCATTGATTCAGCCGAAGAAATAAAAGTGAAAGAGGGCATAGCTTTGGTAAAAAAAGTTAATCGAGGAGAAAGTTTTAACTTAGACGACTATTTTAGTGAGGCCGAAAAGGGAACAAAAATAAGCAAAAAATTTTTAGCAGAAATTATTGAAGCAAGATTGGTTGAAATTTTTGATGCTGTTGGGGAAAGACTCAAACAAATATCTCGCTTTCAAAAATTAGCCGGCGGAGTAATTCTTTATGGCGGAGGAGCAAAAATGAATTTTGTAAAAGAATTAGCAAAAGAAAGATTTAAATTGCCAGTTAGAATAGCCCAACCAGATATAGAATGGTATAAAGAAAATCCAGATCCAACTTTTGTTGGCGTCTTGGGATTAATGGATTTAAAAATGAAGAGTCTGGAGGTTCCTATTTTAGAAAGAACTAGTCCTTTAGGTAGTACTTGGGATTTTATAAAGCATCTGTTTAGCTGGTAAACAAGGCTATGAATTATGAATCAAGAATTATGGGTTTGGTTTAATGGATGATTTAAAAAGTCGCACAGGATAAAATAAACTATTTTTTATTAATTTCAAGAGGAAAATGAAAAAAAGAAAAATAATATCTAAAAGTAAGTCAAAGCCTTACAAAGAAGAAGCTATTCATATTTCTTCTCGTGTTCAGAAAGAAAGAAAAAGCAGAAAAAAAGAAAAACGAAAGGTTTCAATTAAAGTTGGAGATCAAAATATAAATATTAAAGTAATCGGAATTGGAGGGGCAGGAGGCAATATTCTAACAAGAATGAGAGAGAAAAAGATTGAAGGAGTAGAATTTGTTGCCCTCAATACTGATGTTCAAGCCCTGCGGCTAACCAAAGCCGATGTCAAAATTCAATTGGGTAAAAACGCCTGTCGAGGATTAGGGGCAGGAATGGATCCAGATAAAGGCCGTGAAGCTGCCCAGGAAAGTTTAGAAGAAATAGATAAAATACTAAGTAATACTGATCTGGCTTTTTTGGCTTGTGGTTTGGGCGGAGGAACCGGTTCTGGCGGAGCACCAGTTGTTGCTAATCTTTTAAGACAAAAAAATATTTTAACCGTTGCTTTTGTTACCAGGCCTTTTACTTTTGAAGGGGAAAAAAGACAGGAGGTAGCAGAAGAAGCCTGGCAGAGACTTTATAGTGAAGTAGATTCTATTATTACTATTTCCAACGACAGGGTGTTCAATGTAATCAAAGAACAAACTCCTATCTTAGATGCTTTTTCTAAAATTGACGACATTTTCAGAATGGGAATAAAGGGAATAGCCGACCTTATTTTTTATCCCGGCTTAATAAATTTAGATTATGCTAATATAAAAACTATTCTTACTAATGCTGGTGTTACTATAATGGGAATGGGCTCTGCTACTGGTGAAAATAGGGCAAGAAAGGCTGCTCAACTCGCAATTTCTTCTCCTCTTTTTGATGTTTCAATTGATGGGGCAAAAAAAATCCTTTTTAACATTAGTGGTGGTAAAGATTTGTCTTTAGTAGAGATTCACGATGCTTCAAGAATGATCACTCAAACTGCTTCAAAAGACGCTCAGGTTGTCTTTGGCACAAGTTTTGATAAAGATTTAAAAAAATCAGAAGTTAAAGTAACGGTAATTGCTGGTTTATCGGATCAGGAATTTAAAGAAGTTTATCAGCCTTCCCCGTCTCTTCCTACAAAAGTGCTCATTGAAGATATCACCGAAGAAAAGTCAGAAGAAGAATCCCCAAAAGTGGATAAAGAAATTGAAATTCCAGCCTTTTTAAGAAGGCAAAAAAAGAAGAAATAATTTTTTTCAATTCAGTATGATTAATTTAAAAAAATTTAAAAATCATATTACTAAAATAGAAAAAAGAGAAGGAGAAATAGTTCCTTTTGACAGAAGCAAGATAGAAGAAGCGATTTTTAAAGCCCTTACAGCGTCTAATCAAGGAGGAAGAAAATTGGCAAAAGAGCTATCACTCAAAGTTACCAAACTTTTGAATAAACGTTTTAAAAAAGATGAGATTCCCAATGTTGAACAAATCCAAGATATTGTTGAAGAAGTTTTAGTTTTAGAGGAGTTAGTTGAGACAGCAAAAGCCTATATTTTGTATCGGGAACAACGCCGACTTTCCCGGGAGGCAAAAATCAATTTACAAGAGGCAGTTAGTTTAGTAGACGATTATTTTTTGGAGAATAATTGGGAAGTGAAAGAAAACAGCAATATGGCTTTTTCCCTTCAAGGATTAAACCATTATGTTTCCGCCTATATTTCTAAAAAATATTGGTTAAATAGAATTTATCCCCAGGAAATAAGAAAGGCAAACGAAGAAGGCGATCTTCACATTCATAATTTAGATATTTTAGGTGCTTATTGCTGTGGCTGGGATTTATATGATGTTCTATTGAAAGGCTTTGGCGGAGTGCCGGGCAAAATTCAATCAAAACCTCCAAAACATTTTCGACCTGCGTTAGGTCAAGTTTTTAATTTCTTTTATACCCTGCAAGGAGAGGCTGCTGGCGCGCAGGCTTTTTCTAATTTTGATACTTTACTCAGCCCCTTTATCCATTATGATAATTTATCCTATCGGGAAATAAAACAATCTTTGCAAGAATTTTTGTTTAATTGCAATGTGCCAACAAGAGTCGGTTTTCAATGTTTATCAGAAGACACGGAGATTTTAACTATAAGCGGCTGGAAAAATTATAAAGAGATAGAAAAAGGAGAGACAATTTTAACTTTTAATGTCAGAAATAAAAATTTAGAAAACAAAAAAGTAGATTATGTTTTTAAGAAATATTATCAGGGAATAATGTATCGTTTGAGAAATAGAATTCAAGATCAACTTATATCTCCTCGTCATCGGGTGGTGCGGCGTAAGTTTTATAGCAATGAGTATGTACTAGAACCGATAGAGGATATTTTAAAAATTAAATCTCCATTTATAATTCCTTTGGCGGGTGAAAACAAAAATCCTGATTTCTTTTTGAGTGACGAACAAATTAAATTAATGGCTTGGATTATTAGCGAAGGAAGTGTAGAACTTCCTAGAAAATATCGTAGTTGCTATCGTATTTCAATTTATCAGTCACCTATAAAAAATAGAAAAAATTATGATGAGATAATTAGATTATTAAAACATTTTAAACTAAAGTTTTCGGAATATCGAGTAACAGCATTAGGAAACGAAGTAGCGAGATTAAGATTAGATGCAGCAAGTTCTCGGAAAATTCAAAAGTGGTTTAAAACTAAAGAAACTGTTCATTTTATCCCTAATATTTTATTTAATCTTAGCCAAAAGCAATCCAAAATGTTTTTGGAAACATATCTTAAGGGAGACGGTTTTGATGGCTGTAAAATTTCTACTACCGAGACAGAACTTCTTAATGGCTTAGAAAGAATATGTATTAATGCCGGTTATGGGTTTACAGTTCTTAAAAAAAAACCTACCCTTGGCAAGAAAGATATCTATGTTTTAAGGATTATAAAACACCCAGAAACCTATATTAATAAGATAGAGAAAGTTCAATACAAGGGGTTTATTTGGTCTGTTCATACTTCTAATGAAACTGTTATTGCTCGCCGAAATGGAAAAGTTTTTATTACTGGTAATACTCCATTTGAGAACATCACCTTGGATCTAAAAGTGCCGGAACATTTGAAAGAAATGCCGATTATCATTGGCGGTGAACCGCAAAAAGAAACCTACAAGGAATTTCAGAAGGAAATGGATATTTTTAATCAAGCATTAGCCGAAGTTTATTTAGAAGGCGATGCAAGTGGCAGGGTTTTTACTTTCCCCATTCCAACTTATAACATTACTAAAGATTTTGATTGGAAAGATGAAACCTATAATGGAATTTGGCGAATGACAGCCAAATACGGCATTCCTTATTTCTCGAATTTCATAAATTCTGATATGAAACCAGAAGATGCGAGGAGTATGTGTTGCCGACTTCGTCTCGACAACCGGGAATTATATAAACGAGGAGGAGGGTTATTCGGCGCGAATCCCCTCACAGGTAGTATTGGCGTCGTAACCATTAATTTACCTAGAATTGGTTATCTTTCAAAAACTAAAAAGGAGTTTTTTGAGCGTCTTTCCCGTTTAATGGATTTAGCTAAAACCAGTTTAGAAATTAAAAGAAAAGTTTTAGAAGACTGGACAGAAAAAGGACTATATCCTTATTCTCGTTATTATCTTAACAATGTGAAAAGAATGCGAAACAGTTATTGGGGGAATCATTTTTCAACCATTGGAATTATCGGAATGAATGAAGCGCTGCTAAATTTTTTGGATGTTGATATCGCCTCACAAAAAGGAAAGGAATTTAGTATAGAGGTTTTAGATTTTATGAGAGAAAAATTAGTAAAATACCAAGAAGAAACTGGCAATTTGTATAATTTAGAAGCCACTCCGGCCGAAGGGACTTCTTACAGATTAGCCTTACTTGATAAAAAAAAGTATTCAGATATTATTACCAATGGCGAAAAAGAACCTTTTTACACTAATTCTACCCAACTGCCAGTTAATTATACTGATGATTTATTTGAGGCTTTAAAACTTCAAGATGAACTTCAAATAAAATATACAGGTGGAACGGTATTCCATGCCTTTTTGGGTGAGGCGGTTTCTGACTCTGAAGTGGTTAAGTCTTTGATAAAAACTGTTTTTGAGAGATTTAAATTGCCTTATTTTACTCTCACTCCTACTTTTTCAGTTTGTCCTGTTCATGGTTATATTAATGGTGAGCATTTCACTTGCCCAAAGTGTTTAGTTGAACAACCTTGTGAAGTTTATTCTCGAGTTGTTGGTTATCTTCGGCCAGTTTCTCAGTGGCACTTTGGCAAGCAAGAAGAATTTCGTTTAAGAAAAACCTTCAAAGTGTAATTTTTATGTTTTTTGGCGGTTTGCAGAAAACAACCTTACTAGATTACCCAGGCAAAGTGGCAGCTACAGTTTTTACTTTGGGTTGTAATTTTTATTGTCCTTTTTGCCATAACCCTGAATTAGTAAATCCTGTTTTAGCTAAAGAACAGCCAAAAATTTCCGAAAAACAGATTTTAGATTTTTTAAAAGAGAGGCAAGGACTCTTAGAAGCATTAGTGATTACTGGCGGCGAACCAACTATTCATCCTCAGCTAGAGGGTTTTATCTCTAAGGTAAAACAACTTAATTTTTTGGTAAAATTAGATACTAATGGCTCTAATCCTCAAATTCTTAAAGATTTGATCGTAAATCAATTAATTGATTATGTAGCAATGGATATTAAATCTCCGCTTAAAAAATATTATTTATTTACTAAAGGTATTGACTATATTTCTAAGATTAAAAAATCAATTGAAATTTTAATGAATTCAGATATTGATTACGAGTTTCGCACAACTTTAGACCCTTTAAATTTAAACGAAGAGGATGTTTTGGAGATTAGCGAACTGATTAAAGGAGCAAAAGCCTATTATCTCCAAGAATTTAAAAATTTTAAAACTTTAGATAATAAATACCAGAAAGTACATTGTTGGCCAGAAGAAAAAACGCAGAAAGTTTTAGAAAAAATAAAAAATAATTTTGCAATTTGTAAAATTCGATAGATGAACCAAGGCTGCTCAAAAGCGAAAATTTTTCGCTTAAGTGGGGTGGCTTTTTTATTAGGGATAGTTTTAAGTTATTTTTTTTCTTTTAAAATTCTTCCTTTTATCTTTATAGGAGGAATTTTTTATTTTTCATTTGTCAAAACAAAATTTAAAAGTATTTCTTTTGTTATTTTAATTATTTTTATTATTTTAAGTTTTATCTTTGGTTTTTTAAGATACAAAATAGTTTTAAATTCGTTTTTAAGAAAACCTGACTTATCTTCGTTTTCCAACATTACCTTTAAGGTAATTTCTAGTTTTCCCTTAGAGCAGTCTCAAAAATTAATTATTCAACCAAAAGTTCAATTTAATCAATTTAAGGCAGGAGTTGCTTATCTTGATTTAAAGCCAGATTATTTTAAGGGTGACTATTTAAAAATTCAAAGCGGAGAGATAGTAAATTTAGATGAGCCTTTTTATAGCGATGGACTATTGGTTTATTTTGAAGTTAAAAATCCAGCAGTTGAAAAAATAGCCACCAAATCAATCTTTAACCAAGCGTTTTTACTCAGAGAAAAAATCAAAAGCATTTTTAATTATTATTTAAAAGAACCCCAAGCCAGTTTATTAAATAGTTTAGTTTTTGGCCGTAAAGGAAATTTGAATAAAGAAATAGAAGAAAAAATAAATTTAGCAGGCCTTTCTCATTTAATGGCGGTCTCTGGTTTGCACTTGGTACTTTTAATAAAAATCATTTCTGAATTCTTAAAATTTTTTCCCTTGACAAAAATTATAAAATTTTTGATTTTGATTTTATTTTTACTATTTTTCAGTCTTTTGGCTGGTTTTACTCCTTCTGTTTCAAGAGCCCTGATTATGGCCCTATTGGTAATATTTGCTGAATTAAATTTTAGAATTTATGAACCTTTTAATTCCTTCCTTTTTACTTTATGTTTAATGACTTATTTAAATCCTCTGGCTCTATTTTATGATTTTGGTTTTCAGTTGTCGTTTTTAGCCACTTTTGGCATTATTTGTTTTAACCCGCTTTTTAGAGAACAAAAATTGTTTAAAGATTTAAAACTTCCCAATTTTCTGGAATCGTTTGAAGATACATTTTTAGCAAGTCTTTCCTCTTTAGTTCTGGTTTATCCTTGGATAATTTTTAAGACAGGTCAAATTATTGGTTTAGTAATGTTAAGCAATTTATTAGTTGTGCCGATTATTTCTTACGTTTTAATTTTTGCTCTTTTTTTAATTATTTTTCATTTTTCCTATTTGTCGTCTTTGGTTTTGGGTTGGTTTTTAAACTTAATCTTAAGTTATATTTTAAAAGTAGTTAATTTCATTAGTTCCTTAAAGATTTTTGTTTTTTGGATTAACCCCAAAATAAGACCAATTTTTCTTTTAAGCTACATCTTTTTGTTTATCTTTTATATTAAACTAAAAAAAGGAATTTTATTTTTAGAAAAAAATGAATAAGCATAAAAAAACTTTTTATTTTTTAGTATTTTTGGTAATTTTAAATTGCTTTTGTTGGGGAATAATTTTTGAGAGATTGCATTTTAAAGAAAAAGTGGCTTTTCTTGATGTTGGCCAGGGAGACAGTGAAATAATTATTAGTTCGGCCGCCAATATTTTAATTGACGCCGGTTCAAAAAAGGTTTTGACGGAATTATCGCAAATTCTACCGCTTTCCGACAAAACGATTGATGTTTTTATTCTCTCTCATCCGGATAAAGACCATTTTTTAGGAATTTTTGATATTTTAAACCATTACAAAGTAAAAACAGTGATATTAGAAGATATTAGTGAAACCCAAACTCTTTTTCTTCAGTTTTTAGAGGAATTAAAAGAAAGAAAAATTCCAGTAATTTTAGCCAATAAACCTTTAAAAATCTATTGGCAAGAAGCAAATAAAATCTCTGTTTTTTCCACTAAATCTTTAAAACACAAAAGTTCTTCTCAAGATTCTTTAGTTACCATGTATAATTTTTACCAAAATGGTTTTCTTTTTACTGGCGATATTGACCAATATGTAGAGAATCAATTGGTGCCAATTTTAACAAATTTAAAGACAAAAGTAGAAGTTTTAAAAGTAAGTCATCATGGTTCAAAATATTCTTCTTCTTTAGAATTTTTAAAATCTCTTAAACCAAAGTTTGCTGTCATTGAAACCGGACAAAATAGTTATGGCCATCCTCATCAAGAAGTTTTAGAGCGGTTGAAAGAAGTTGGGGCTGTAATTTTACGAACTGATTTAAATGGCTCAGTAATTTTTACCCTTAATGGCGAAAATTTGATTTATTATTCAAAAAAAGATAAAATGTAAGTAAATTACTTTTATGGAACGAATTTGGATTAAAGAAACACAAAAATATCTAAATCAGGAAATTACTCTTTTTGGCTGGGTTGACTCTAGGCGCGATCATGGCAAAATTATTTTTATTGATTTAAGAGATAAAACCGGCATTGTTCAATTGGTTTTTACCTCCTACAACAAAGAATTATATCAAGAGGCGGAAAAATTAAGGAGTGAATGGGTAATAAAAGTTTCCGGAAAAGTGAATCTGAGGCCTAAAGAAATGATGAATCCAAAAATTCTAACCGGTGAATTTGAAATAGAAGTCAATAATTTAGAAATTCTTTCTCAAGCAAAAACCCTTCCTTTCGATATTTCTTCTAATGGTAAAGAAATTAGTGAAGAGTTAAGATTAAAATACCGTTATTTGGATTTAAGAAGGGAAAGACTAAAAGAAAATATTTTAGAGCGCGCTAAAACAATTAAATTCATTCGCGATTTTTTATCAGCGAAAGATTTTGTTGAAATAGAAACCCCAAATTTAACAAAATCAACTCCGGAGGGCGCAAGGGACTATGTTGTGCCTTCGCGCCTGGAGCCGGGCAAATTTTACGCCTTACCTCAAAGCCCCCAGCAATACAAACAACTTTTAATGGTTAGCGGTTTTGAACGTTATTTTCAAATAGCCCGTTGTTTTCGCGATGAAGATACAAGAGGAGACCGCCAGCCAGAGTTTACTCAATTGGATTTAGAAATGGATTTTCCCGCTCAAGACGATGTTCTTTCGCTGGTAGAAAATATGTTGAAAGAGTTGGTAGAAAAAATTTATCCTGAGAAAAAAATTCAAAAATTTCCTTTCGAAAGATTAACTTATAAAGAAGTTATTCAAAAATATCAAACTGATAAACCAGATTTAAGAAAAAATAAAAATGACCCCAATGAACTTGCTTTTGTCTTTATAGTTGATTTTCCTCTTTTTGAGTGGAAGCAATCCGAAAATCGCTGGGATGCGGTGCACCATCCATTTACCAGACCCCAATTTAAAAACAGAGAGACAATAAAAGAGTTGATTGAAAGAATGAAAAAAGAGCCCCAGAATATTTTAGCCCATCAATACGATCTTGTTTTAAATGGTTATGAAATTGGCGGAGGTTCCTTAAGAATTAATGAACCAGAATTATTAGAGAGTGTTTTTGAAATTTTAGGTCATCTTAAAGAATCAGTTAATCAAAAATTTGGTCATTTAATAGAGGCTTTTAGTTTTGGCGCTCCTCCTCATGGCGGAATTGCCATTGGCTTGGACAGATTAATAATGATTTTAAGAAACGAATCCTCAATTAGGGAAGTAATCGCCTTTCCTAAAACCGGCGATGCTAGAGATTTAATGATGAACGCCCCTTCATCTCTTGATGAGGCGCAACTTAAAGAATTACATCTGAAAATAACTTAGCGACTAATTATTTATGTTTAGGCAGAAACGATGGTTATTATTTCTTATTGTTAGTTTGACATTGGTTTCTGGCTATTTCTTTTATTATTATAAAAATTTTGTTCCAAGAGAAGAAACCCAAACAATTGAAGAGGCAGAAAAGTTAGAAATTTCCGCCGGTGTTGTTCCTCATCATCTTCTAGCCGAAGAATTGATTAACAACTTTTTTAAAGAATTAAACAATTTTTCTTCTCCTGAAACAGTTATTTTGTTTTCTCCTGATCATTATAATCAAACCGCTTTAACTGGCGGTCGTTTTATTACTGTTTCTTCTAAAACAGACATTGAGCAAGAAACTAAACTGTCAGAAATTATCAGTGTTTTGACTCAGAACCCTTCAGTGAAAGTTAATAATTTCAGTGTTAGTCAAGACCAAGGAGTAATAAATCTAATGCCATTTTTCAAAAAGTATTTGCCAAAAGCTAAAATTATTCCTGTTTTGATTTCTCCTTTAGCCACACAAGAAGAAGTAAGAACATTAGTAGAAGAATTAAATCAGGTTATTCCTAATAATACTATTTTTTTAGCAAGTGTTGACTTTTCTCATTATCTCCCTTTGCCTCTTCTTCTCTTGCACGATGTGAAATCTATAAGAACTCTTATTAATTTCGAAGAAACAGAGTTTCAAAATTTAGATGTTGATTCTTGGCAAGCGCTTTACGCCATAAGATATTTTGCCAAACTCAGGCAAACTGAAGAATCTAAAACGATTGGCCATAAAACCAATTATGATTTTATTGAATCTTTACCAGAAAATTCTTTATTGAACAAAGAAGGCGGAGTTTCTTATTATTCAGTTATTTTTAAGAAAGGAGCAAAACAAGAGATATCGCAAAATTCAATTCTTTTTGTTGGCGATATAATGATGGCTCGAGGGGTCGCTCAACTATTAAATAAATATGGTTTAGATTATCCTTATAAAAAAATTAAAAATATATTTAGAGGAATAGATATTGTCTATGGAAATTTAGAAGGGCCAATTATGGCGAATGCGGCGCCAGTTTCCTTGCATTCAGTAAATTTTGCCTATCCACCGGAGATTGCAGAACTGCTAAAAAATTTAGGTTTTACAGTTTTAAATATCGCCAATAATCATACAAAGGATAAAGGCAGTCAAGGTTTAGAAGAGACGAGAAAATATCTTAAGGAAAATAATATTTATTCTTTAGGAGATTATCAGAGTTGCGATTCTAAATACTATTTTCAAAAAGATAATGTCGTTCTTATCGGCGCCAACTTAACTTATGGCAATTATGATTGTGTTGAAGAAATTTTAGAAAATGTAGAAAAACTTAAGCAAGAGAATCCTAATCTATATATTATTGTGACCCCTCATTGGGGAGAAGAATATACACCCTTTCCCACCAAATTTCAGGAAAATACCGGTCATAAATTTATAGATAAAGGAGTTGATGCGGTTATTGGTCACCATCCTCATGTTGTGCAATTAGTAGAAGAATATAAAGAAAAACCAATTTTTTATTCTTTGGGAAATTTTGTTTTTGATATGTATTTTTCCAAAGAAGTGCAGCAAGAACTCGCTGTTGGAATGGAACTCAATCCCAGAGAAGCGATTTTTTATTTAATCCCAATTAAAAGCGAAAGAAGTCAATTATCCCTTATGAATGGCGATGAAACTTCAGAGTTTTTAGCTTGGCTGTCTAAAATTAGCAGTTCTACTTTGAAAGATTCAATTCAAAATGGTATGATAAAAATAAGTTTAACTAAATAAAAATATGAAGAAAACAAAAATTATTATAGGAATTGTAGCGATTTTAGTTGCGATTAGCGCTGGATTTCTTTTACGCTCAAAGATGATTTCTAATGTTCCTTTTGAATCTCCAGCGGTTATTTCGCCTACTTCAACTTTACCTTTCTCTCTTAAGGTAAAATCCGCCTCTGCTAAACAATTAATTTCTTCAGAGAACCTTGAACTAAAACCTTTACAAGTTAGTCCAATTATTCCGCCTTATTCTTTACCATTAGATATTTCAAAAATTCAAAATATTCAAAGGGTTTCCGAGTATTTAAATTTATCAG